>JAIVJP010000141.1 GCA_020199975.1 Acidobacteriota bacterium | reverse complement strand
ACCGCCACCAGCACCGTGGACGACCATTAACACTCCGTCTAATTTCGTTGACACGCCGCCGAACTCTGCAGCCACAACGGATAATGCGTTCGTCGCCACCAGCACTCTGGTTTCACCTGTGATCGGGCCGCTTCCGGACCCGTCTGGAGTAAATTCTGGCGTGCGGTTGACCTTCAGAAACTTCTTCAACCTCGAACCCGGTTTCGACGGTGGAGTGCTGGAGATCAGCATCAACGGCGGCGCATTCCACGACATCATCGCGGCGGGCGGCAGTTTCGTCAGCGGTGGATATACCGGCACATTAGACACCGGCTTTGGTAACCCACTGCCCGGGCGGCAGGCTTGGACCGGCAATTCAGGCGGCTTCATCACCTCGACCGTCACTCTGCCCAACAGCGCAGAAGGTCAAAACGTACAATTCAGATGGCGCATGGGGAATGATAGTATCGTCGAGGTCGCTAATGGTGGTTGGAGGATCGATACCATCTCCATTAGTTCCAACACCCGCGTGTGTAATCCGGCCTGCCTCACGATTCCCAACAGCGGGACGGCCACGGCCAACAACGTGGTATTGACTATAGCCAAACTGGGCGCTATCAACGGCATACCGTTGCCGCAGACAGTCGGCACTCTTACGCCGGGTGCTTCGTCCGTTAAGACCGTGACTTTTAATGGCGCGCCGAGCGCCCTGACGACGCTGCAAGTGGGCGGCACTTAAACCGGCGGCACCTATAACAGCAGCCGCAAGAACGCGCCTGCCTGCAACGTCGCGGCGGGGCTTTTGCCCGCGATCCAATTCACATCGCTGCCAGCTTGGCTGGCAGCGATGGTTTCCAACCATCACCGTGCAAGGAGGGGATCATGGGGCGATTCCGGAGCCTGCCAGCGTGGTGCTGCTTGGCACCGGACTCGCTGGGGTAGTAGCGCGGTTGCGCAAACGGCGGCGGGCTAAGACACCATAGCCCGGTCCGATAGTGGCGCGGTGAAGGTGCGGGTCGTCGCGTCAGGCGACATGAAGAAGGGGACGGTCACGTGTAAACTCAAAGGCACTTGGTAAGGCGACCCGCCTTCCCATGGGAAAGCGCGAAGGTTCCGAGAACCTCGTTGGTTTCCGAGTTAGTCACCGTGAGAGTCGCAGTTTTCCCATCGGTCGTTCCCGCATAGATGACCGGCTCGCCTTTCTCTTCACTACCCTCACGTATTGGCCCGCCGCGCTCTCTAAAGTGTAGGCCTTTGGCTGAAAACTTCCCATTGCTATCAATCTTGAGCGGTTCTGAAATCGTCCCATGCGCGCAGTCATACTCAATCTGGGCGCCTTCCTCGCTTATTTCCATGGAAACATGGTTTCCACCCCAGGTTCCTTTGGTCATGCGATCCTCCCGTTGAGCGGAAATATCTTTACTGTTAACGGTCTGCGACTTGGTGTTAACCGTCTGCTGCCTACTTGAGCATGACTCGCTCTGAAAAGACATCCCCATGAATAGCGGCAAGGCGGCCAAAATTATCTTTAGGTGATTCATATTACCTCCGGCTGAAGCTTTAGGAAAAGAACGGTTATTCAGACGCTAACTTGCGATAGTTCAGCAAAAAGGACAAGTTATTGGTCTTTACTTCTTTTACGAGCTTTGACATCGCTAAGCACAATACTAACAATCAGGGCCATGCCGGCGATCGCGGCGATCAGGAACAAGATCATCGAAAATCCGGGATAGCCAAGAATACGGAAGGAAGTCTCGACTCGCATCAGCATCGCTGCTCCTACAATCAGGGCAGCTAGCACGAGACCCAATGAAATTCTGTTTGCTACCTTTTGCAGTCCTTCGAGTACGACCTTTTCATCAATAGCATCAACTCGAATCTTTAACTCATTATTTCCTACTGCGTCCAGAATTCTATTGAGGCGCGTGGAAAGTTTCTCCACAAACTCCTTTACCTCGACCGCTCCGCTCAGCAGGTTCCCGGGAGCCAGGCTCTTCAGCACGTTCCGCTGCAGGATCTCAGTTGCTCGTTGACGGATGACGGCATTCGGATCGAAGCCGGGATCAAGGGCATAGACAACACGATCCAGACTAAGTAAGGCCTTGGCCATCATGGTGAATTCGGACGGAAGTCTGAACCAGCAATCGGCGGAGATTTTCGTTATCTCCAATGCTACCTGGCCCGCATCGATGCGGCTCAGATTGGCATCCGCGTTCTCGGCGACCAGGTTCGAAACTCTCCTGACAAATTCCGATCTATTGAATCCTGGTTTGGGCTCACCCATTTTGATCGCGATCTCGGCTGCGTCCTCGCCTCGCCCTTCACTGATCGACAGCAACAATCGCAGTAAGTTGTCGTGAAAGCTCGTCATCAAGCGAGCTACCATTCCCAGATCCAGCAGTGCTATTCGTTCGTCATCCGTCAGGAAAACATTGCCGGGATGAGGATCGGCGTGGAAAATACCATCCACCAGAATCTGTTGCAGGTAGGCGCGAAAAAGCTCGTCCGCGAGACCAGGACCGTCAATTTCCATGAGCCGGAGCGGGCTGACCTCAGTAATCTTCTTTCCGGGAATATACTCCATCGTGAGTAAGCGTGAGGTCGTGTAATCGAGGACCGGCTCGGGAATGATAATGCGCTCAAATTCTCTAAGGTTCTCCGCAAACATAACGAGGTTGTTGGCCTCGGTTTTGAAATCAAGCTCCTGCAATAAACTCTTGCGCAGCCCTAACAACATGTTTCCGAATTCGTAGCGCTTTCCCAGTTCTGTGTGAGCGTCCATGAACTGGGCGAATTCCTCTAGCGACTCCAAATCCTCAACGATCTGCTCGCGGATGTTTGGTCTTTGAACCTTGACGACCACCGCGCGTCCGTCGCGCATGTAGCCGCGATGGACCTGGGCCAGCGAAGCGGCCGCGAGCGGCTGCGGATCAAACTCCGCGAACGCCTTGGAGATGCGCACACCGAGTTCACCCGAGACAATGCGATCAACTTCCTCGTAAGGAAATGGTT
>JAIVJP010000431.1 GCA_020199975.1 Acidobacteriota bacterium | reverse complement strand
ATCGTTGAGTCCTACGGTCCCCAGCAGCTCCACATCCATCGCGAAGAGGGCAATGCGGGTCCGCGTGTCAGAGCTAAAAGGGACGGAAGCTGTGAGCGGGAAGGGCTCGGCCATCATCGTGACGGATTCAAATGCAATAGCGCGAGTTGAAGTGGACTGGCTTAGCAAACGAGGCGTCTTGTTAGTAGCAGCCCGGAGGGTGCTGAGACCGCCGCCGACAACCATCAATAGAGCAATCTGGGCAGAAATATAAACCAGTCTAAGAAGGCACTTAGGCGTCGAACGCGGGAGACTATTTGTCATATAGATGGGCTCTCCGTCACAAGATCTTTTGCGTAAACCGCAAGCTGTGAGGGTTAGCTTACTTTAAAGGGGGCACCCGGCCAAGACCCAGGTTAAACTTATAACATGTTTGCCGAGCCCCGAGTCAATACCTTAGACGTGGGAAACTCCGGCAAAGCTGAAAAAAGATCTGCGGGCCGGGCTCGAATGCTGGTCCAAAGCTGCAGATCATGGCATTTGCCGGGCCTTGTCGCCCACCGGGGACGGTTCCGACCATAGGAATCCACGGCGGGCGAAGATAAGACGTTAGGGTTTGGGGTTCGTGATATGGTCCTCAAGAAGCTTTTGGGCTCTAATCCCAGGACTGATCAACGCGAGTTTCTGTGACCAGTCGTAGCCGCTAAACACGCCGACGACTTCTGCTTTTTGATTATAAATAGGGCTACCGGAATAACCGTCCCGGCCGTCGATTTTTGCCGACAAGAATTCTTGTCCCCGAAACGTGTAAGAGCCGTAAAGAATTCCCTGGCTAACGCTTTTGTCGCCGTGCGGTCTGGCAATCAAGAGGAGACGCTCATCTTTGGTGGGACTTGCCTGGAAGGCAGGTGCTTTGACTTGTTTACGGGACCCGCATATCTCCAGCAGCGCCAAATCGGCTTCCTTATCGACTCTGATCACAGTGGCCTGGCAGCCATTTACGAATACTTTGACTCGCAGTTGGTCCTTGGGACTAAACCCCAGCGCAATCTTTTTAGGGTCGCTTAGTTCTCCGGAAACTACGTGATACGCGGTCATCACGAGTCCGTCACCAACAAGAAACCCGGTAGCGTGCCCATTGGGACCCAGAGCCAGCAGAAGGGACATAGCCCGCTGCAGATTATTTCTGTTTTTCTTGGAAAACTCCAGCTCCAAAGACAACGTGTAGCCCGCTTGCTGTTTGACAACTTGAGCGGTGCCGTTTTGCCCGACACACATCGGCGCAAGCATGGAGAGCGATACCACAACAAGAGCTAGGCCCCCAATCCTTCGTTCCATTTCAGCCTCCTTTGGGCAGTGAGATTTGTTTTAAAGTGGATTAACTGATTTGTTCTCTGCCATGACGACTGAGGCCATCAATAACCAGCTCCTGTTTTCCAGGATATACGCAGCACTTATTAAAATTCGCGCTGCGCGAAGGGAACGCCGCCGCCAGCTAGAGCTCTTACGGAGAGAAAGTGTCGCTTAGGTAACTGTTCGGGCCGAGAGGATTCGAACCTCCCACCTCACGGTCCCGAATAGTCCCTTCCCTTACCAGGAGGTGACACAGAGTACCACTCAAGCCTAAAACGTCCAAGAGTTTAACTGCGGTGAGTTTGCTCGGTAGCACAGCGTGGTAAGCAGTAGTTTTCAGGCGTCACCATGCACGTCACCATTCCTTTATAGGTAGGGTGTCGAGTTTAGTTTTGTTTGAAGACGGTTTAAATCCAAATACCGCGAAAGGCTGTGAAGTTTCTAGACTAAGGTGATCAAACAGGCTGTTGCCGTTGGGCAATCTGAGGGAGAGCGATGGTCAGTGCGGCCGCACCGATTCTTGACCGGGGCAGGCGGATGCCAAGCATCCACCTACTCCCTGTAACCTAGCCATCGATATCACGCGAACCTTAAGCTTTGGCAGGCACAGTCAGTTGCTGGCCAACCTGAATCTTGTCTGGATCATTGAGCTTGTCGCGATTCGCGTAGAAGATACGCATGTACTCATTCGAGTCTCCGTAGAACTGCTTGCTGATCGCGGAGAGCGTGTCCCCGGATTTCACCGTGTAGGTCTGACCGCCCTGCGCGCCGCCGACAGCGGCTCCTACAGCGCGGCTTGAGTCAACAGTGATGTCAGCCTTAATGTCGTCCTGATTTGGGCTGACCAGCTTGATCTGTTCCCAGAATTTGCTTTTCGCCTCTTCTGTTGGCGCAGTCCCTTTAACAAATAGCTTATTGTCCTGCACGTGCAGGTTCTGAAACTGGACGTGCTGTTGATCCGCCGTGGTCAGCACGGTCTGGTACTTTTGTTTCAATTCGCGGAAGCGCTCTTCGGCCTTAGGCTGTTCGCCGGCCTTCTGGGCACCCTGTCCAAACATCTTGTCGAATAATCCCATTGAATTCATCTCCTCAGGTTGTTGAGCTGTTGATTCAGATAATCTGGATGATTCCAGAGGAGCTGAGAAGGGAGCGAGCTGGACTCGGTTCTCACCCACCATACCCTAGACAGTGATATATGTCAAGTGTAGAATATGTTTCTTATATAGTATATCTCGTATATGAAAGCCGCCTAAAGATCTTCGCCCTCAGGTCTCGACTATTCCTAATGTCCACCAAACTAGAGAAAGTTCGTGAACGATCGTGTGGGCGCGCCAAATGTTGAATCTGCTTTCCTCGTTAGGAAGCGTATAGAGAGGAGGTTCAGAGGAATAAGCAAAGCAACGAACGCTTGGGAACCTACTAGACATCTGATATATTTAAGTCCCCCTAATCAACTTTTACTTGAATGACCGCGAACTACATGCATAAGCGGTTCTTAGCAACCACTGTCCTGGCAACTGCTTTGCAGTTCAGCCAGGGAGGCAACTTCTTGGTTGCCGCGCTCTGCCCACATCTCCGGTCGGGAATGGCTTCGTGTGAGGCGCAGCTTGCTAAACCCACGATGTCGCATGAAGACATGGGGCACATGGGGATGGGACACGAG
>JAIVJP010000430.1 GCA_020199975.1 Acidobacteriota bacterium | reverse complement strand
CATCAGAGCGGGAGCCAATCGTGTGGTTGCTCCCACCATCATAGGCGGCCACCGTATGGCTGTGGCCCTCACCAAGCCAGCGGTTGGAGACTTCATTGATTCGATAACTGCAAATACGTTGGGTCTGGCACTGGAGCAGCTTGAGGTCAGTCCTTCTTCTCCCCTTGTCGGACAGAAACTAAGCGCCACGAATATTCGCTCCGAACTCGACATTGTGATCGTTAGTATTCGGCGCAGCGACGGTCAGACGCTTTTCAACCCTAGTGGTGAAGCATTAATCGAAGCTGGCGACATGCTAATCGCGATCGGGAGCGCTGAGTCGCTTATGAAACTGACGGCTATGGCGAAGGGTCTCTACGAGTCGAAAGTCCAACGTCTAAAGTCTCACGAGTAATCGCGGCGCCGCATTGCTGACCGTTGCTTCTGTCGCCCTTTCACAGTCTGTCGGAAAAAGAAGTTTTGACTTCTCATTCACACCGCGGCTTTAGCCCGGTGATACAAACGGTCAAACCGAGGTCGAGGAAGCGTTTCAACGGTTTTTCTTGGGGGTGCTCAGTAGCCAGGGATGTTAAATTGCCACCTCTAATGAACCTCAGCGGAGAAGTGTTCTTGCAAGAAAGTGCATCCGCAGCGAAGCAAACCGTTAAAACGGTTCACTTGTTTTTATCCCGCCCAGATCATAGGCTGAAGGCACGGTGTGAATGAGAAGTCAGAACCTCTCTTCCCGACAGACTCGGTCTTCGTTACGCGCGTTCCCAGGGGCAGCGCGCCCGCTACGCTATGCGCTTGCCCCTGACCAGCACCCCAGCGGGAATGCCCCGCCGGGACCTGGCTGCTACCCTTTTCTCGCAGCGCGGCGTTGGACATTGGATTTAAAGACTAATCAATGAGAATTCTTGTCACCGGCGGCAGTGGTTATCTTGGTATTCATGTGCGCCGGTTTTTTGAAGCGGACGATTTCTCACGCCGCTTGAATCTCGACATACTTAACGAAAGCGATGTCGAGCTTGCGGCGAATTACGACGTCGTCATCCACCTCGCAGCCTATCTCGATAAAGACCCTTCAGCGGCGGAACTGAGTTTTCGCACCAACGCTGAAGGGACCGCAAATGTCATTCGTCAGATGAAGCCTGGTTCCGTCTTCATTTATGCATCCACTAAGGACGCATACGGTGCGAACGCAGCCATTTACGATCCGGTCCCGGAAACATGTCCGACTGACTATTCTGGCCAGACACCGCTCGAATGGTCGAAGCTGATTGGGGAGCGCTACGTCGATTACTATGCACGCCAACGAAATGTGCGGGCCTGCATCTTTCGGCTATCCACGGTCTACGCGCGTCCCTCCGATGGCAATGAATACGGCTTCGTTACGCACTACGTCGAGTCGGTCAAACGAGGCTGGCCGATTCAAGTCCCCGTGGGTGGGCAAGCGATTCGCGACATCCTGCACGTTGACGACTTTTCGCGAGCTTGCCAGGCGTTCATCGCCTCGTCCAACGCCTACGGGCTGTATAATCTTGGCGGCGGTCAGAAGAATGCGGCAACCCTGACCGAGATGATCAGCACTGTGGGGAAGCTAATTCAGCTCGAACCACTTATTGAATACAATGATGCGCTCTCGCATCCGGTGCCCGTCAATTATGTTTCTGATCTGAGTTTGGTTCGCGAGCAACTGGGCTGGCAGCCGGAGATCGGAATCAAGGACGGGTTGCGAAGCTTGCTCTGACCTGGGAACAGAGCTTTGGTCTGTGGTTGATGCTAGCTAATGGGAACTCTTAAACAGCGAAACATCAGACGTGTTATTGTTCGCGGCACCAACTGGGTGGGCGACGCCGTGATGACCGTACCTGCGTTGCGAGAGCTTCGTCGTTCGCTCCCCGGTGCGCACATAACTCTGGCGACCCGGCCCTGGGCCAAAGAGCTCTTCGCCGATGCCGGCTTTCTCGATGATCTGCTGATCTACGACCGGCCCCGACCCTGGTCAGCTGTCAGACAGTCTGTCGCATGGCGCCGTGGGAATTTCGATCTCGCCGTTCTTTTTCCGAATGCCTTTGAAGCCGCATTGATCCCTGCCCTGGCTCGAGTTCCCTTTCGCATCGGTTATGCAACAGACGGCCGCAGCAGGCTGCTAACCAATCCGTTGCCAGTTCCTGAATGGCGCAGCTCTAAGCACGAAGTCTTTTACTACCTGAACATCGTCGCAGAGCTTGAGCGGGCGCTTGTCGGTACCAAACAGATTAAGGACGGGCCCCCAAATCCCTCCCTGCACATTTCTGAACTTCGTCAGTCCGAAGCATTACATCTACTCCGCGCGCACGGTCTCCGCGAGGGACGCGCCTTGGTTGCCCTATGTCCGGGTTCGATAAACAGCCGCGCGAAGCGTTGGCCTGCTGAGCGCTACGGTGCGCTTGCCGACAGTTTGATAAATGAGCTAAACGCCGAAGTCTTATTGATAGGCTCGGCCGACGAACTGGAGGTCTCGCAGGAAGTCAGCCTGCGGATGCGCAATAAGCCAATTGTGATGACCGGAAAAACCAGCCTGTCGCAGGTTGCCGGTGTTCTGAGCCTGGTGGATCTACTGGTTACAAATGATACCGGTCCCGCTCATATCGCATCCGCGCTCGGACGACCAACACTGGTCATCTTCGCGTCAGCACGATTCACTAAGTTACACTGTAGATCACTAAGTAGTTTCGTGCTGGCTTCATGTGGTTTCATGGACCCGTCAAACTCAGGGTGGCAATATGCAGCGGGCAGTTTTCATCGATCGCGATGGAACGATTTCGGAAGAGGTTGGATACATCAATCACCCTTCGCGCTTTCGAGTCTTTCCCTATTCCGCTGCCGCGGTCAAACTCCTAAACGACAGTGGTTGGCTGGCAATCGTGGTTACTAATCAGGCCGGAGTTGCTCGCGGATATTTTGCCGAAGACATGATTCAGATTATCCATGAAACGTTGAAACGAGAGATGGCTGCAACCGAGGCGCGAATCGACGCGATTTATTACTGTGCCCATCATCCCTCGGTCGGAGAGTTACCCTATCGATCTGACTGCAATTGTCGTAAGCCTAAGCCGGGACTGATACGCCGCGCCGCCGAGGAGTTTGGTATCGATCTCGCAGAAAGCTGGATGGTTGGGGATCGTTACAGCGACATTGAGTTGGCCCGCAACGCCGGGGTTAACTCCGCCTTCGTCATGAGCGGTTACGGTCGCGGTGAATGGGAACACCAGCGCCAAAACTGGAATCATCATCCAGACTTGACTGCGAATCACTTGCTGGAAGCAGTTAAGAGAATAATTGAAGAACCGCTTGGGAACCGCACATGACGACCGCCCGAACATTGCTGCAAGAGCGACTGCTCAGCATCGTGAAGCGCTTCCCGGGGCGCCGGATGCTGGTCGTTGGCGATGCAATAGCGGACCAGTTTGTCTATGGCGCCATCAGTAGAGTTTCGCGCGAAGCTCCGGTGTTCATTCTCCGTCACGAGCAGACCGAAACAGTACCGGGCGGCGCAGCAAACTGTGCGATGAATCTCGTTTCACTCGGTGCCAGCGTCTCGCTGGTTGGGGTGGTGGGTGAGGATGCAGCCGGGCGAGCGCTTGTGGAAAGGTTGGAGACGGCGGGAGTGGACTGCACCGGCTTGCTGACATCTGAGAAGCTTCAGACAACCACGAAAGTGCGAATTCTCGCGGGCCAACTCCACTCTACTCGACAGCAAGTAATCAGACTTGATTATGAGGGAGCGACATTGAATTCCGAGTTCCACGAACCGCTACGAAAACGTATTCTTGAGGAAGTGCAAACCTCAGATGCCGTGATAATCTCCGACTACAACTATGGCGTTGCGGGCCAGGAGATGGCCAAGGTCGTCCGGGGCGCCGCAACCAGCAAGGGAATCCCGGTTCTGGTTGACTCCCGCTTTAGACTGATCGAGTTTGAGGGTTTCACCTCAGGAACTCCAAACGAGGACGAGGTCGAACAACTCCTGGGCAAACGCCTGGCGAATGTCAGCGACCTGGAATCGGCGGGAGAGGATATGCGCGAACGCCTGGGTTACCGCGCCTTGCTGATTACTCGCGGCAGCCACGGCATGATGCTTTTCGAAGACGCAGTTGCGCCTCTGCACATCGATGCGGTTGGCGCGCGAGAGCCGGTGGATGTCACCGGTGCCGGGGATACGGTGATTGCGGCCTACACGCTGGCGCTGGCCTCCGATGCGTCCTTCCCTGACGCCGCGCGCCTGGCCAATTATGCCGGCGGACTCGTGGTAATGAAGCGGGGCACTGCGTCAGTTACTGGCGAGGAGCTGCAGAATTCTGTTATCCATTCGGAATTCACCTGACTCATGGCAACGCGAAACGCTTTGGCAACCGACGTCCTGTCACGTATTTGTAATCGCGACGACCTCGTCGCCTATGTCACCAAGGAGAAGGAAAAAGGCTCGACGGTGGTACTGGCAAACGGCTGTTTTGATGTGCTTCACGTCGGCCACATTCGTTATCTCCAGGGAGCCAAGGCTCAGGGAGACCTGCTGGTGGTCGGAATAAATTCAGACAGGCAGGTGGCAGTCTTAAAAGGTCGCGGGCGCCCCATCATGGCCGATACTGAGCGGGCTGAGATGGTGGCCTCAGTTGCCGCCGTAGACTTCGTCACCGTTTTCGAGGAGCCCACCGTAGCAAATCTTTTGCTTGCTATCCGGCCGGACATACATGCTAAGGGCACCGACTACACCGAGGAGAACGTGCCCGAGCGCGAAGTGGTCCGCTCCTACGGCGGACGCGTTGCAATAGTCGGTGATCCGAAAACCCATTCAACCTCCGAGATTCTGTATAGGGTGGGCGATAATTCCGGGCTATAGACAGAGCTTGGAGACTTACCGCTTACCGTTCCTCACGATCTTCCCGACCGCAAGATGTCCAGCCAAGTTGTTTTGCCTAATCACCAAATACGATTTACCATTCAGAAGGTGCGTATTCTAATAGTGAAACTGGGGAGCATTGGCGACATCGTCCATACTCTACCTTCGTTAGCAGCGCTGAGGCATGCCTTGCCGCACGCAGAGATCTCCTGGGTGGTAGAACGACCTGCCGCAGAAATTTTAAGAGACAACCCGTTTTTGGATCGCCTCATCGAAGTCGACACGAAGGTGCTGAGGCGCAGACTGATGCCTGGGGAGACGCTGCGGGCACCGCGCCAGCAGTTACGTCGGTTACGCGCCTCCACCTTCGATCTTGCACTCGACTTCCAGGGACTACTCAAATCGGCTTCTATCGCGCGTCTTTCTGGCGCGCGTCGCATTTTCGGCTTCTCGCGTGAAGGTCTACGCGAGCCAGCGAGTCGGATGTTGCTGTCCAAGACGGTCTTTATTCCCAGGCATACGCACGTAATTCGCAAAAATCTCGGTCTGGTAAATGGCGCCCTTGGTATTCCCGTACCTCAACACTCAAGCGGCCTCGAGTTCCCAATTCAGGTCGACTCAATTCATGAGGGCGAGGCAGAAAAAGCACTTGAGGAAACCGGGGGACGTTATGCGATTCTGAATCCCGGTGGCGGCTGGCCGACAAAGCTTTGGAGTCCTGAGCGTTTCGGTGAACTTGCCGATCAGCTCTGGGGCAATCACGGTCTCCTCTCGCTAATCACTTATGGAC
>JAIVJP010000140.1:5551-8243 GCA_020199975.1 Acidobacteriota bacterium | reverse complement strand
GCCCTGGGTTAGGGTCGATTAGTCTTGAAGCGCTGAAAGGCGCGAAATTAAGCAGTGTCGACCGAATACGTCGGTAGATTTCCGCCCCTTTCAACATCATTTCGCGCCTTCAGCGCTCAGAAGCGCCCACGAGCCCACCTGGGCCGATGGCCCAGGCTTTCATATTTCGCGCCTTTGGCGCTTAGAATCTGAGTTTCACACAGCCACTCCCGCTCCCGGTTCTGTATTGAATGGCGGCCTCGCTTGCGATATTAACTGCCGTTCTTCCTCGTCAACCACAGACTTCACAACTGATAAATCCTCGCTTCCCAACCTTTCAAATTCAAAACGGGGACATTCTCTTCTTTGCCGTTTAAGTTTGAAAGCGCCAACCGACCTGCTTTCAAACTTCCGGGCAGCGTGTACGCCAAGTCGTCTTTTGAGAGATTGAGAACCACTAGATACTTATCCGCTCCCAGTGAGCGCGTGTAAGCAAAGACCGCAGCGTGCTGCGGGTCGAGGTCTTTGTAATCGCCGTAAGTCAAAGCGGGAGTTTTCTTCCGCAACTCGATCATTTTCTTGAAATAATTATAGATTGAGTTACGGTCTGCCAAAGACTGCTTGGCGTTGATCTCTTTGTAATTTGGGTTCACGACCAGCCATGCTTTAGCGGCGGTAGTGAAACCACCATTGGGCGATTCGTCCCATTGCATAGGCGTGCGGGCGTGGTCACGGCTCGTTTTCCGCAGGTGATCGATGTACTCGGCAATACCGACTTGTTTTGTCAAAACCTCTGCCTTCCAGGCGTTTTTTACCTGAATATCATCGAATTCTTCAATTTTCGTGAACGGATAATTGGTCATTCCGAGTTCATCACCCTGATAGATGAAGGGCGTTCCTTTCAATGTCAGCAACATCGTCGCTAAGGCTTTCGCCGAAGGCACGCGATACTGTGGGGTGTCATCGCCGAAGCGAGAAACTATGCGTGTGTTATCGTGGTTGGTTAAAAAAACAGTATTCCAACTGTGAACATCCAGTGCCTTGTCGTAACGCGTGTAGATTGCCTTCACGTCGGGCCAAGTCCATGGTTTCCATCTCCAACCGTTACGATCAATGCTAACGACATCAAACTGAAAGATCATGTTCAGTTCATTACGTCTCTCATCGACGAGCAGGGGTGTCTGCTCGAGTGTCACTCCCGCGGCTTCGCCGACGGTCATCACATCATATTTTGACAGTACTTCCCGGTTCATCTCTTGAACGTAATCGTGGAGCTTCGGACCCGAAGCATAGACCTTACCGTAATTGCCGTCATAATCCGCCGGGAAGTCAGGGAAGGTCTGGTCTTTCGAGATGAACGGAATCACGTCCATGCGGAAACCGTCTGCTCCTTTGTCGAGCCAGAATTTCATGATGTCATATACTTCCGTTCGCACCTTCGGATTGTCCCAATTCAAATCAGGTTGCTTTTCTGCAAAGAGATGAAGGTAATATTCGTCCGTTGCCGGATCTTTCTTCCAGGCCGGACCGGAAAAGAATGAGGTCCAGTTGTTCGGCTCTTTGCCGTTTTTGGCGGGTCGCCAAATGTAGTAATCCCTGTACGGATTGTCTTTGGATTTCCGACTTTCGGCGAACCACGCATGTTCGTCGCTGGAATGGTTCACGACCAGGTCGAGAATCATCTTCATATCGCGCTGCTTGACGCCTTTTAGCAGCTCGTCAAAATCAGCCATGGTACCGAACTCGCTCATTATTTTTCGGTAGTCACGAATGTCGTAACCGTTATCCGCATTCGGGGAGTCGTACATCGGGCTAAGCCAAATAACGTCTACGCCCAATCCCTTGATGTAATCGAGTTGGGAGGTAATACCTTTCAAGTCTCCTATACCGTCGCCGTTAGAGTCTTTAAATGAGCGCGGATAGATTTGATAGACGACGGCTTCTTTCCACCATTTTTTGGTGTAGCCGTTGGCCGTAGCAGCATTGTCAGCACTCGGTTTTAGCAATTCGGTGGTCGTTGTCTTATTCCCCGTTTGACACGCCGCCAAAATCAATGGAACGGCAAACATCACAATTACCAAACGTAAGGTTTTCATTGAAGAGTTCCTTTGCTGTGATTTTCGAACAGCTGTAGATTTCGCACGGAGTTTGTGTTTCCTGCCTTGAAGCTTTTCTGCGAAACAAACCGTCAACTTCTGGTTTTCTGTGCAATATTCTCGGTTGTTTGAACACAGTTTTATTTGAGGCGTTCAACGAGCCAGCGGAGCGCGCGGAAGCATAAAGCCCAGAGCGAAAGCGGAACCCTGGGTGCAGCTTCAAATAATCGAACAGCCCGCGCGGGCGACAGAGCCGTTTGTCTCCAAGAGACCTCTGTCGCCTGTCCACAGGCTCGGGTGGATTTCAAGAAGCTTACCCAGGGTTCCGCTTCGCTCCACCCTGGGATTTATGCTTCCGCCTGCTCCGCAGGCTCGTTGAATGCTTTCGGCTACCACGACTGCCTGGTTTGCGGCTAAAAACCGCGCGGTCTATTCCGTAACTGCTGCCTTATCTCTTGTAGCGCCGAAGAGGGATAGTCAACTCTCGCCGGACGTAAGTGTCTGCTGGTCCATCGAAGGCCACTAGCAAACGCCTTGCGGAAATTGCACCCGTTTCCACTGTGGCGCCGCTGACCTCGCCAAGCTGGTGCGGAGTACGCACGCGCAAGGTATAGGGT
>JAIVJP010000140.1:0-5499 GCA_020199975.1 Acidobacteriota bacterium | reverse complement strand
AGGTATAGGATCGCCCGCCGATTCCTTCAAGCACCAAATGCAAAGCGTCCTGATTGGCGCGTGAGCGAAGAATCCGCAGCCCTTTGCTTTGTGCACCCGGCTCGGGTATCTCCTGATCAGCGAAAACGTCTGTCCCTTCGTCGTAACTATACACGACCTCGATGGTCCGTTGGGTGGAATCGAGGGCAGCTTCAGCGCGTTGTACATCGCCGATGATGTTGGTCGCGAATTTGATGGATCGTCCCCGAACCTTCACGGCGCGGATGCGTGCGTCAAGGGGAAAAGCTGGTGCAACGGTGATTTTGGTTGAGCTCTCGTTGGCATTCGCGCCGGTGGATGTTGCTCCGCCTCGTCTTGTGATCGTGACCGTTAAGCGCCTTGTCTCGCGCGCGAGCTTGAGATCAAAGCGCGCGTCGCCTGCTGCGACGTTAGCCACTTCAACTTGGTTCCAGTTCGCAGGCAACTGAGGCGCAAAGCGCAACTCTTTGCTTCCCGCGCCCACTTCTATCCCGAGCAGTCCGCGCATCGCGGGCGTGATAACCATCGCCTCCGACCAGATTTGATGATGAGATGAGCGGCCAAAAGGCGCGTGGAAGTCCCCGGACAGTAGCTCCGTCACGTATCCCAGTGCGCTCGTGTAAGTGAGCAAGGCGTTTGCCATTAATGCTTGATAGCCGACGTGCGGGCGACCATAACGGTACGCGCCTACGCTGGCCCAGCCGGTGAAAAGCGGCCACACAGAGCCATAATGATAGGAGAGCGGATCGTAAAGTTTGCTTTTATTCGAGATGATGCGTGCGCCCCAGTCAGTGGCCATCTGACCGCTGCCCAGATGATCTATCTGTGACTGGGCACGCTCCGCCATCATCGTCTCAAACCAGAGCGGGACAGCCGGAAGCACAGTATCCTCGTCGTAGATGCGCTTGCTGCTCAGGTCATTTAAACGCGCCTGCCGCACGGTGAGGTTCGGGCCGGGTTCAGCCTCCGGCGGCTTTTCACTTGGTAGCTTGGTGGCGAACGCGTAGAAGCCGCGATCCGCGAGCCAATAGTTTTGCTCCATTGCCAGGCGTGTGCGTTCGGCATTAGCGCTCGCCTTCGCGGCTAGCTCACTATCGCCGACTACAGCGGCCATCTCAGCAAGACTTCGCGATGCTTCGATCCAAAGACCTTGCATGTAGATCTCTTCGTGTGGGGGATAAAGCGCGCCGCCCTCTACCCAGCCGTGACCAAACTTCGTTTTCGTTGAATTCTCGATCAGTTGATTGCCATCCGTGTCGGTTGCGGCAGAGAAGCGATAAGCCTTGACGATGGAATCCCAATTCGTCTTGAGGAAATCCTTGTCGCCGCTTGCTCGCCAGTAATCGCCCTGGGCAATCACGTAGAGCGGTGTTCCATCGGCGCTGTTCCAGGGAAATTCATAATCGGTGAACCAGGGAATCAGTGACGCGCTCTGTGAGATCTCGTGCGGGATCTTGCCATCTGCCCTCTGAAACTTCCTCAAGAACTCAAGCGCGGTTCTTGTAGATCCAAAATCACCGTAAGAGTTAATGGCCAGCGTGGTCCACAGAGCATCGCGTCCGAAGAACCAGGCGAAACCGGGGCGCTCGCTGTCGCCTGAAGTGCGAAAGCCCGCGAGCAAACCTGTGCCGAGGTAGGGATTGGTCGCGATTCCCTTATCCAGGCCAACCTTGGCCCAACTAAACGCTTTATTGAGGCGCTCATCTGGTGTCTTTACCCTCACCGTTTCGTTTTCCAAGCGCTCGTAATAAGCGACGTTCTTTTCGTAAAGCGCGGGCACCGAGTGGAGCAGACGATCATAGATGGCCTTCGCCTTCTCACGTCCTTCGACGCCGCCGGCAATGACGATCGGAATAAAGCTTGTCCTCAGATCTTCTGGAGAGGGTGTGATGACGAAATGTGCCGGCACATCTCTCGGCTCTTCCTGGTACGGCATGACCGAAACGTCTTGCCCGGCCGGCGAGCCGATCATACCGACAAAGCGTTTCGATTCTTCGGTGATGTAATAAAGATGTTCCTTCTTGTCCCATTCGAGATTGCCTGTCATTAAACCGGCGGGCCAGGCCAGTTTCAGCTTGGGCCTAAACGAGACCGTCACACTCATCGGCAGCGTGCTCTTGATGTCAAGCAGCATGATGATGCCGGGTTCATCCACCGGGGCGAAAATGGTTTGCTGCACGGTGAAGGCCGCGTGCGAGTAGGTGAAGGTCGTGGCTTCGGGACGCGCATTGATCAGGACTGCGAGGTCCGCGGCGCGGAATTCCAGTGGATAACCTTCGATGCGAAACGAGAGCTGGAAGTCATCCAGCAGTTTCATCGGGTAGACCCAGGATTCAAGCGCGCCATGCTCGTAACCGAAGACCCCAGACTTATGACCGACCACATCAAAGAAAGTTCCCGCATGGGTACGTCGCTCCAACTCCAGGCCGCTTTTCCTCAAGATGAACTTGGGCGTAAATACAATCTTTGGCACTTAACTCTGAACGGCACGGTCAAAGTTTAAGGAGATTTGGTGGGCTAAACCCTTCAGACCCGATTGCGGCGAGAGCAGTAGCGAGACGCAAGACGCTTTTGCGACGGGTTTTGGGAAGCAGGAAAGTTCACATCATGGCAAAGTTCCTCCTCGTGTGTTTAGCGACTGCGGTGGCGATTATCGCTTCGACTGCGGCAGCCAGCCACAGTAAGAATGAGGACAGCAGTTACATCGAAGAGATCTCTAGAACGTACGACTTTAAGTTTGGGCCAAACCCTTTTGCCCCCAGCAATGCAACTTCCACTACCGGAACCTTTATTCCAGGTGAAAAGTTCATCCCTTCAGCTCGTTGTGGCACCTGCCACACAGACGCTCACGCCCAGTGGCGCCAGTCGGCCCACGGCAATGCCTTTCGCGAACCCTTCTATCAAAAGAACGTCAAGGATCTAATTTCGCAAAGGGGAATTGAGTTTACGCGACACTGTGAATCCTGCCATAACCCGGCGGCACTTTTCTCAGGCGCGCTGACAAACGATTCGAAAGTCAAACGGCCGTTTGACGAGGAGGGAGTTTCCTGTATTTCCTGTCACACTATTCAATCCGCTACGGGCAAAGGGATTGGCGGATACGTGATGGGCGAACCTGCGTTGCTGGTAAAGGAAGACGGCACACGTTTGTTATTCGAGGTCAAGGATCAGCACATTCTTGATGACATTCCATCGCACCGCCGCGCCATGATGCGACCCTTATTAAAGTCAGCAGAATTTTGCGCTGCTTGTCACAAATCACAGGTACCGCGAGAACTAAACGACTACAAGTTTATTCGGGCTTTTGCCGTCGGCGACGAATATCAGATGTCGTCGTTTTCAAAAGAGTCGCCACATCCTTACTACACCCGCGATAAAGAGACGTGCAACTCATGTCACATGAAGCGGGAGCCAGCGCCGTTGTTTGACGTATCGGCGAAAGAAGGAAAACTCGCGACGCATCGTTGGGCGGCGGCAAATACCGCAATACCGTTCTTTTATAAATGGCCGGAGCAGCTTGAAGCGGTCACGAAGTTTCTCGAGAACGATGCGCTGGGCATAGACATTTTTTCTCTGAGGCTAAAGTCGTCGGGCGTCAGTGCGGAAGAGTTCGTCGCTCCTCTAAATCGCAGCAGTTTTACCGTCAAGGCAGCTGATCGAATTACGGCAGAAGTGGTGGTAACGAACAAGAACATCGGTCATTCGTTCCCGCCGGAGTTGCGGGATTTTTATGAGGCTTACGTTGAATTTGTGGTGACGGATGAAAAGGGCAAGACCCTCTACCAGTCCGGGTTTATTAAGCCGAACGGCCACCTGGATGAGTCGGCGCACAACTATAAGACTTACCTGGTAAAGGCCGACGGATCGTTTAACGACAAGCATCACATCTGGCGCACGCGCGTCGTCGCGCAGAACAATCAGATTCAATCAGGCCGTTCAGATCTGGTTCGCTACCAATTTCGCGTGCCGGCGAATGCGACGGGCACACTACATCTCAAAACACGACTTCAGTATCGCCGCTTCACTCGTGTCTTTAGTGATTATGCTTTGGGTAAATCGCTGGATTATCCAGTTGTAACTATGGCCAGTGCGCAATACGTGATGCGCGTGGGCGAAAACGGTCCGGTGCCGGCCGGCGAAATTCCCAAGAATGCCATGCCCGACTGGAGACGCTGGAACAACTATGGGATTGCGCTCATCGATCAAAAGCAATATCCGCTGGCAATCGATGCTTTCATTCGCGCCGCAGCTCTGGACGAGAAATATCGGCCGATGGCCCACCTAAACCAGGCGATTGGCCTGATAGAACTCGACCAGTACAATCAGGCAGCACGACTGCTCGATGGAGTTGTAAAGACCTATCCGGACAACATGCGGGCGCTTTTCCAACAGGCTCGCGTATTTATCAGGCGCGGACAGCTGGATGAAGCGGAGGCGAATATTCGTCGCGTGCTCGCGGCGTATCCACGTGACCGCATGTCTCTTCATCAGCTCGGAGAATTGTGTAAGATCAAGCACGATTTTTCCGGGGCGCGTGAGTGCTACGAGAAGATTCTTGCCATTGACCCTGAAGATCTGGGCGCTCATTACAACTTGATGCTTGTATTTCGCAAGTTGGGAATGAAAGAAGAAGCGAAGCGCGCGAGCAGGATTTTTGCCGACCTTAAGGACGACCCCGGCGCTCTGCCACTCGCCAACATGTTCCTTAGAAAACATCCCGAGATGAGCAATGAAAGTGTCTTCTGGCACATTCACAATCTATCCCCCGCACCAGGATTATAGAAAAAGGAACTAATACCCTCGCAGTATGAAGTTTACCCGGCAGGGCGTTGCTGTTTGCAGCGCGGTCGCATTTCTGTTTGCCTTTCTATTCGTCGTTTCGGAAACTGCCCGCGCAACCTCCCAGCAGAAAAGGGGCGACAACTTCGCCCGGCGTAGCCGGAAGGTGGGTGAACTCTATAACCGGAACTGCGCCCGCTGCCATGGCGCCGCGGGGCGGGGCGACACCCCGATAGGGAAAATCTTCAAAGCCCCTGATTTCACGGACCCTGAGTGGTGGAAAAAGAATGCAAACATCACCAGCACCAAGCGACTTGCGTTGATTATTGCTCGAGGAAAAGCGGGGATGCCAGCGTTTGGCAAGAAGCTGACCAAGGCTCAGATCAAATTGCTAGTCAGTCATGTGCGAAGGTTCAGAAAATAATAGAGCAACTTCCTGTTCATTCGATCAGGTCCTCTCATTCGCGCCCGGCTTTAGCCGGGTGTCGCGCATTTTGAAGAACGGGTGTTAAACGGCTCTTGTTTTTCAACGCCGAAGGCGTTCGCCAGTTCCAGCCCAGTGTCTCACCCTGGATAAGCGAGGCACCCCCCTGGCAACTGCCGCCTAAGCCACAGATTCCTTGCGGCAAACTCTTTCCCGCTTGCACAAACTCTTCCGGCACTGGCCAGCACAACAAAGGGGCACAAGGGCTAGCCTATCGA
>JAIVJP010000429.1 GCA_020199975.1 Acidobacteriota bacterium | reverse complement strand
ACCTTCGGCGTTACTATTCTTTGGATGTGTGTAGACCCAGGGTTGAAGCAACCCTGGGCTCCAATTAGCGAACGCTTTCAGCGTATTTGGACCGAGTTTTGACACAGCCTCTTCGGACCTTCGGGGGCTCTGTTCCTTACTCCTCGGGTGCGCCTGACGGCACCGACGCTCCCCCGTTCCCCTTTTCCTCAGTTCCCCTTATGATCTTCGCATGTCAGGATCACATTCAACTGCGCTGGAATGGTACATCGCTGGTCGCATACTGCCAATCGGCAATCGCACACTCATCATGGGCGTTTTGAATATCACGCCCGACAGCTTTAGTGACGGTGCACAATTCCTCTCACCTGACAAAGCGCTGGCACATGCCGAACAGATGATCGCTGACGGTGCGGACCTCCTCGACATAGGTGGCGAATCGACACGTCCGGGTGCGGACCTGATTTGCCCCGAGGACGAACTTCAGCGCGTTTTGCCCGTCATTGAAGCGTTAACCAAACGCACCACTGTTCCAATTTCCATCGATACAACCAAGGCCGTGGTGGCGCGGGCGGCGCTTGATGCCGGGGCGGCCATCGTTAACGATATCTCCGCGCTGCGATTTGATTTTCATATCGCCGATGAAGTTGCGAAGTCGGCCGCGGGCCTGGTGCTCATGCATTCGCGCGGCACTCCAGCCACAATGCAAAGGCTGCCCCCGGTGGCTGATGTTCTCGAGGAAGTAACCAACAGCTTACGCCGTAGCGTCGCGATGGCCGAACGGCGGGGAGTCAAACGTGATTCAATCGTCATCGATCCAGGAATAGGCTTCGGGAAAACTCAGGAACAAAACATAGAACTCATAGCCAGGCTCAATCAGCTCGCCCACGCATTCGCCGACCTTCCTATCCTGATCGGCACCTCGAGGAAGTCTTTCATCGGGCGCTTACTAGACAACGCGCCGGCCACAGATCGCCTCTATGGCACCATGGCTTCCATCACCGCCGCCGTTTTGCGGGGTGCTCACATCGTCCGCGTGCACGACGTGAAAGCTGCCGTGGAAACCGTGCGCATTGCCGATGCTATTAACGACATCATGTGAATTTCGTTATCATCTTGATTAACTGACCCGCGTGAGAGAGAATCTCAACTTCAATTTGGCAGTGACCAGACCACTGAGAGAGACGCTTCTGATGTACAAAACTCTTCGCCTTTCTGCGTTTGTTGTAATGCTCCTTTGCGTAGGCGGTTTTACCGAGTGTTACAAGCCCGTCACGAAGAACCAGTTGCCCTCACGTATCCGCACCGTGGCCGTGCCGGCGTTTCAAAACGGCGCCTTGCGCTTCAAGATCGAGTCACAGTTCACGAAGGCCGTTATCGACGAGTTGATTCACCGCGGTCGCGGTTTGCGGGTGCAAGGGGATCGCGAAGGCGCAGATGCGGTTATCGAAGGCATCATTAAGAGCTTTAACTACGCCGGGGTATTGCTGGATGACAAAGGCCGCGCCAGGATTTTCGAAGTGACTATTGAGGCCGCAGTAACCGTACGCGACCAGGCCGAAAATCGGGTGCTCTACGACAATCAGAATTTTATCTTTCGTGGCGAGTATGAGTTTGCTAATGACCCGCGCAACTTCTTCAGCGAAGAAGATCCGGCCGTGCAACGTATGGCCCGGAGCTTCGCTGAAAGTATCGTCTCCACCCTCATCAATGCCGTGGAGACCGAACAAAAGAAATGAGTACTTTTTCCCGCACTGAGCTGGAACGTTCGCTGAAAGAGGGACGGCTGGCTCCCGTCTATCTGCTGGTGGGTTGTGAAGGTTATCTGCGCGTCGCGGCGGCCAACCAACTGCCGATGATGTCGGCACGGCGGGTCGTGAAAATTAAGGATTTCGGCAAACTTCGCGAGGCTGACGAAGAGGCGCTGGTTCGATACATAAGTGACCCGGCCGAATCGACGGTGATGATCTTCAACACAGAGGATCTCGACAAGCGTAAAAAGCTTGCGAGGGCTTTATCGGAGAAGTGCCAGGTAGTCGACTATCCAGCTCTGAAAGATGGCCAGGCCGTTACCTGGGTCAAGTCTCGCTTGAAGGAACTTAAGGTAACGTGTGACGAACAGGCCTTAAGCGAAATCATTATGCGGGTCGGCACAGACGTGCAGACGCTCTTTTCGGAGTTGGATAAATTGGCATCCGCAGCGTTGCCGACGAAACGCATTACGTTTGAGATGGTGGATCACTTGATTGGTCGATCGCGGGAGCTTTCGAATTGGGACCTTGGTGATCACTTAATTGCCCGCAATCGCAAGCAAGCGCTCGAAACGCTGTACCGGCTGCTGGAGGGTGGCGCGCAACCGGTAATGTTGATTGGTGCGATTGCGGGAAACTATCACCGGCTGGCGCTTGCTAAAGAGGCTCTGACACGCGGGTCGCGCGACGACGTCTTTCGCACTGTGCCGTTGCCTTCCTTCAAACGCGACGCTTTTATCGCCAATCTCAAACGCAGTGACGCGGCCAAGATCGCACACGGAATTAAACTGATTGCCGCCGCTGATCTGGCCATTAAGACCTCAGTGGGAGGCGGCGGACCCAAGGGCGCCCGGCTCCAGCTCGAGATGCTGGTGTGTGAGCTGTCAGGTTAACGGCCGTTTCTTTACAAATCTTTCAGGTCAGGAGCGACCCAACCGTTCCTCGTCTCATCCGTCCGCAAAAGTTCTTCGCTGTAGTACTCAAAAACCAAACGCGAGTCGCCCAACGATTCAATCACCGCGTTGGTCATCTCAAGCAGAGGCAGTCTCTGATCCAAACGCTCGAGAAAAGCCGAAACAGTTCTAGTCCAAAAAATCGTTAAGGTCTGGTGGAGTCTTGCCCGGCCAACGCCGTGGTGATCGAGGAAGCGAAGCAAACCCGCCCGCATTCTTTGTGTCGCGTCCGGCTCGTTGGAGCAGTGGAGGTAATAGGTGGCCACAGTGAGATGACTGCGGTGAGTGAAGGCCTCTTTGGCGGTGGTACACGACTCGAAACCCTTTACAACCGCTTCGATCTCGCGAACCTCATTGTAATAGCCAGCCACTCTTCAATTCTCCTCTTGAGAACATGAGTCTGCTAAGCACTGCTTGCCCCAAACGGCTTGCGCTTACGTGCACGCTGCGGGCGGAACGCCCGCAGTCCCGGTAAGAAATCGAGTCTTACGGTAGACTCCAGTAAAAAAGCGAGGCGGACCAAACTTTCGGTACGCCTCGCCATATGTAATATTTGTTAGGACTTTACTTGGCCGCCGCCTGATTTGCGTTAGCTGTCAACCGCGACTTGTAGCGCGCCGCAGTGTTCTTGTGAAGCACACCCTTTTGCACTGCCTTGTCGACAGTCGAAACGGTCGCCGTTAAGAGCGACTTTAATTCTTTCGCGTCGCCGGACGCGAGTGCCACCCGCAGCTTCTTAATAGAGCTTCTGACCCGGGTGCGATTGCTCCGATTGATCTGCTTGCGCTTTTCATTTTGGCGCATCCGCTTTTCTGCTGACCTATGATTTGGCATCAAACTCTCCCGATAATTGCCTTCCCCGGCCTGCTGCTCTTTTATGGCTCAGAACGCGACGCAACGCGTCATGCGCGAGTGACGAAGTATAGGGGGCCACGATCGCGAGTGTCAAGCGGCGATCCCATCGGATCGACCTTAGAATCAAGCAATATTTGACACCTAAGTGAGCCGTGTAGTAGCGTCCCAGCCATCGCATATGTCAACAATCTTTCTGCACTTTCACCCTGTAGCCCTCCTCATAGTTCACCAAGAAATGAAAGTGAGCGTTCTTGAACAAGATTGAGCTTCCGCCTAGGGGACTGGAAACGCTGTTCGGTGTTCACGACCAGAACATAAAGTACCTGGAGTCGCTTCTGGACGTGCGTATCAACGCCCGCGGGCAAGACGTTACCATAGACGGAGATCCCAAAGACGTCGAGACTGCGGAGCGCATTCTTGAGGACTTTTCCGGACTTTTCAAAGAAGGCCGGCAGTTTACCGACAAGGAACTGCGAGAGGCGTTCGCGCAGATCTCCGAGGACCGCGCCTTCAGCCTCCGGGATTACTTCACCAAAGCGCGCTTCAATCCGGCGGGGAAAAAGCAAGTATCTCCGAAATCAGCCAATCAGCGCAAATACATTCAAGCCATACAGGAAAGGGACGTAGTCTTCGGTATCGGTGTAGCCGGCACGGGCAAGACATATCTGGCAGTAGCGATGGCTGTGCAGGCTTTGATGCAGAAGCAGGTTAACCGGATCGTACTGGCGCGACCCGCGGTGGAGGCGGGCGAGAAACTTGGTTTCCTCCCCGGCGATTTGCAGGACAAGGTGGATCCCTATCTGCGGCCGCTTTACGATGCGCTCTTCGATTTAATTGACTACGAACGCGTTATCAGGTTGCTGGAGAAGCGGGTGATCGAAGTGGCGCCCCTCGCGTTCATGCGGGGTCGCACCCTGGCTGATGCATTCATCATCCTGGATGAAGCTCAGAATACCACCAGCGAACAGATGAAGATGTTCTTAACGCGCATTGGTTTTGGTTCCAAGGCCGTGATCACTGGCGACGTTACTCAAGTAGATCTGCCGGTCGGCAAACGCAGCGGTCTGATTGAAGCTGAGCGCTTACTTTCTAACCTGGAAGGCATCGAGTTCGTCTACTTTACAGAAAAGGACGTGGTGCGCCACAAGCTTGTACAAATGATCATCAGGGCTTACGAAGATCATTCCAAGAAGGCCAATATGTGAAATGCCTGAATGACAGATGCCACGGTGGGGATGAGGTTTATTGTGCTATTGAGCAGAACACTCTCTAACAGTCGGATGTC
>JAIVJP010000139.1 GCA_020199975.1 Acidobacteriota bacterium | reverse complement strand
TTTTCGCAGACAAACCTTTCGAACCGCATCCGGTTTTCCGCGGCGGTCACGCCCAGACGTTGGCCAGTTTTGCCTGGCCGCGGCGGTTTCAACTCCGGGCGTCGGGCGATGAGACACGTTTATTTGAGGTTGCCCCGAATACGCGGGTCCTTGCTCATTGTCGTTGGCAAGATAATCGCGCTGAACATCCGACTATTGTGCTCTGGCACGGAATTGAGGGTTCAAGCGACGCAGTTTACATGTTCGCTACTGCTCAGAAAGCTTTTCGTGCCGGTTTCAACGTGGTGCGAATGAACCTTCGTAACTGCGGCGGCACGGAACACCTTACTCCAACGCTTTACCACGGGGGACTCAGCGATGACCTGCGCGCCGTCGTCAAGGAATTGATCGAACGCGATGGCTTGGGCAGGCTATTCCTCATCGGATTCTCACTGGGAGGAAACATGGTGCTCAAACTCGCGGGAGAATACGGCGAGGATCTGCCCAAAGAAATCATTGCCGTGTGCGCCATCTCACCCTCAGTCGATCTTGATGCCAGCGGCAACTCCATTTGCCAACGTTCCAATTGGATTTACCACCGAGAGTTCGTGCGCCGCCTGAAGAGCCGCATTAGGTTAAAAGGTAAACTCTATCCCGAGCTTTACGATATCAGCGAAGTTCATCTGATCCGCACAATCAGGGAGTTTGACGAACGCTTCACTTCGGTAGCCCACGGTTTTGCCAACGCCGCCGACTATTACGACAAGGCAAGCGCCCTGCGAGTAATGGATAAGATTAGCGTGCCCACCCTGATTGTTCACGCGCAGGATGATCCGTTTATTCCCTTCGCGCCGCTACGCGATCCTTCAGTCGGCGCCAATCCATACATTCTCCTGCTGGGACCCGAGCGTGGCGGCCACGTCGCTTTCGTCGCCGCTGCAACAAACGACGAGGATCGCTTCTGGGCGGAAAATCGAGTGCTGGAATTCTGCAAATTGGCGCAGCTGTCCTTCTAGCAGCCTGCTAGGGCGCCATCACTTCCAAGCGTAGGATAGGGATAGATAGCTCCCGTTTGCGGCAACGCTCTCGCTCGTCTAGAATCTGAGTGAGAAAGGAATCAATAATGTCTCACCAACGAGTGACAACTGAACCGTCTACACCTGCGGTTCTCGCGCTCAACGTGCAATCCATGGGATTAACGGACGAGCAGTTTGAGAAATTATGCCAGGACAACCCTGACCTCCGAATCGAACTCACCTCGAAAGGCGAACTAATAATCATGCCTCCCACGGGAATGAAAACCGGATGGCGCAACAGCAAAATCACCGGCCGCCTTTGGGAATGGACAGAGAAAGACGGCTCCGGTTTGTCGTTTGATTCGTCCACCCTTTTTACCTTGCCAGACGGGTCGAAACGTTCCCCTGATGCTTCGTGGATTCGCCGTGAAAGAGTAGAAAAACTGAGTCAGGAAGAACAGGCTGGGTTTGCTGCCATCGTGCCC
Organism: Acidobacteriota bacterium; assembly: GCA_020199975.1. GTDB lineage: Bacteria > Acidobacteriota > Blastocatellia > Pyrinomonadales > Pyrinomonadaceae > PSRF01. The sequence continues at coordinate 1,536 of JAIVJP010000139.1, read as the reverse complement.
GACTTTGTGATCGAATTACGATCTCCCAGTGACAGTTGGGCCATCCTGGAGGAGAAGATGCTCGATTACATGCGCAATGGCGTGCAACTCGCCTGGCTTATCGATCCCACGAGCAAGCGTGTCTACGTCTATCGCCCGCACCGGCCTGTTGAGGTTTTGGACGACCCCGAGACCGTTTCTGCCCAACCAGAGTTGGCGGCCTTCACTTTCAACGTGCAAGAGATCTGGTAGCTGGGAGCGCGGTCCTCTGGTGCCCGCCCCAGCCCCTATGGGTATGCAAGCGCACTTGCTTCTAACCATAGGAGGAAGAAGATGAGTCTCTCTCGACAAGCTTACACGCGATTGAACACCTTACTACTATCTGCTTCTTGTTGGCGGTTGGCGGCGACGTTATTTCTCGAGCTTCTTCAATAATCGCAGGGCGTGGTTGCGGGCGATCAGCGGTAAGTGGTCATCGGTGCTGATCTCTTTTAGTAAAGGGATCAATTGCTGAGGGTCCGAAAGCCAGTTTCTCTTCAGTGCCGACTGTAGATAATCCATCAGCTTGGGAGCATTGAGCGGCTGGTTCTCGCGCGCCACAGACACGTCGAACACGAAAATCGCCTGATCCGCGACGCGTCGATACTCAGTCACCAGCGCCGATGCGCTCGCGTTGTTGCTCCAATTAAACTCGGCCGTCCGTTTGCGGGCACCTTGAGCCATTCCTATGCGCATGGTGCCCAGGTGAGGAAACTGTTTGTCGGCTTGATAGACTTCCTGCGATTCCAAAAACCTCAACGACTGCCACAATTCCATCAGTCGATTCAGGACAGAGGGTGACAATCCAATGGGTTCCACGACCGACGCCTCTTCATTCAGCCGCTCGAAAGCAATTTTCCCGCGGCCGCTGGCGTCGTGTTCGATGACGATATGGCAGACGTGAAATTCCGGCTGTGAGAATTCAAAGGAATACGTCACGGGTGCCGCGTCTGCCTTTGAATCTTCTGTGATCTCGGCGGGATGGGGTGACTGCCCGGGACGGTTGTTCTGTTTCCTGTTCTTTGGTTCGGGCAACTGTTGGGGTGGAAAATACAGTGGGCGCGAGACTACTGGTTCCGTCAGCCTCAGTGGTTGCGCTTCAACGCAAGTGAAAATCGCCGCGCTCAAGATTACAAGCGCGGCGGGGAGCAGCTGCAGAGTTTGGAAAGTTCGCTTAGCCATCAAGTCGTCTGCGATGAGGCATTCTAGCGAAAGTGCGGGAGTAAGGGAATCCCAGAAAGGAAAGTAGTGGCGGCTGTGCCGCACCCCTTCGGGAAAGGCAGATAGGCTGGTCAAAACATAGCGCAGTTAAGGAACAACTTTGAGCGCGCGCAACATCGTCGCTCACTACAGAACCGCAGTAGCGGTTCTGTAGTGGACCAGGACCTGCTCCAAGTACAGCCCATAGCCTTTTCCGCAAGAGAGGCGGCAGAGCCGCGGCATCAACTTATTCAAATCTCACGGAAACAAGCTTCGACACGCCGACCTCCTCCATCGTCACGCCATAGAGCGCTGGGG
>JAIVJP010000428.1 GCA_020199975.1 Acidobacteriota bacterium | reverse complement strand
GTGGTGAAGCGGCCGTCCCACAGAAGAGTTTTGAGGTGTCAACTGTTTTCAAATAGTCTTTGGTCCAAAGCTGCACGCCCTTTGCTGTGTCCCAGGCACTTAGCACACCGGTCACGCCGAGGGTGAAGAGGCGATCACCGACCACCAGCGGAGTCGCATTCGGGCCTTTCGCCATGCTGACGGCGTATTGGTTCTTCTGAAAAGGCGCCTCGTATTTCTGCTGCCAGATGACCTCACCTTTAGCGAGATCAATTGCAGTAACGACCTCCTCTGGATCGCGGCGCCCGTGAATGAACACGCGCCCGCGGGACACGATGGGCGATGCGTAGCCTTCTCCGATCTCCACTCGCCAGAGTTGCCGTAGTGATTCCGGCCAAGACGATGAGGCGCTCGTTGCTGGTACAAGGCCATCCCGGCTCGGTCCGCGCCATTGATTCCAATCCTGCGCCGTGGCGGATTGGAATCAACTCAATAAGAGCACGGCAGCGATGGCAATGTTTCGCCAAATCATGGTCACTTTGCCCAAGCGAAGCGCTGCGAACGAACGAATGACGGCGTTTATCGTCTCGATCCGCGTTTCCAGGTCACGTTCCAGCCGACATACTTGCCGATTAGTTCGATTGCTCACTGCTGTTCCTCCAGGGTGGGTACGAGAGCCCTTCTTCACGTGCTGCTCTCGGAGTACATTTGTTAACACCGACAGCTTGGTTTTTATGACGACTTTTGTTTGGCAAGCCAAGGGAGAGAGCCTGTTATGCGAACCAATCTGTGCATTAGAATAGTTCCTGCGCCCGGTCTTTTAAGGCCGGTTCCAAGACCTCCAAACACCTCGTCGCGTTAGCGACGATTGAATGATCGGTCAGTCGTCGCTGACGCGACGGGATATTTTGTCAACTTTGCTTTCCCGGCCTTGAAAGACCGGGCTACACTCACGACGACGCTACGCGCCGAGCATACCATTCTGAATTCAAATCGATTGAAAATTCATCGAACTTAACTCCCGACACTCAACAAACCAGAGCTATCGACTTAGGGAACTTGTACAGTGGGGGGTTAAATTGAGGATTCAGAAGCTTTCCCGAACTTAACCCTATTGTCGCGCTGTCGTTTCAGCTAGAATAGCGCCGTTCCCAGTTTAGTTCCCTTCCCACGCAGTTCATGAATGGGCTGCGTTTTTTGCACAAGCGTCTTGACTGGGTGCCGGTCAGATACCAAGTGCCGGGTGCCGGGTAGAAGGTCGGGTGTTGGCGGCGGGAGGTTGGGACCGGAACGGGCTCGGCTTAGAGGGTTTTACCTATTACCCGACACCCGGCACCTGATTCTCGGCACTGTGCTCGGAACCTGCGGTAGCCGTTAGCGTACTTGAGATTGCATGACTGAAGAACTGAAGCCAATTCCGAAAAAGAAACGAGAAGAGGCTTTGCCTGAACGCCTGCTTCGGCGCGTGCTCGAGAGCATGGGCGACGTAGTTGATCGAAAGTTTGGCCGCACGGTTGAGCCGAAGAGTGGGCTTACTACCTCACAGTTGATTGACCGGATGAAGAGTCTGATCGACGAGCGGGTGCGCGATGAGGGGCGCAAGGGTCGCATCGCTCCGCACAATCTAAAACTCAAAGTCGAATGGGGCACGCATTCGGAAGCGCCGCCGGAAATCTTGAAGGAGCTGGAACATGAAGTTCTCGCCGAAGCTATCGATCACATCAACGATCATAGATACCGCACACTCGCTCCGGTGAAGGTGGAAACAGAAGTAGACATTTTCACCACCGGCGTTTTAGTCGACCCGACTTTTGGCGAGTTTGAGGAAGAGCTCAAAAAAGAGGATGAAGCGAAACGAGCCGTCATCGATCCTAGAATCCCGAAAGGAGTACCGGTTGCGCCGGATGTGACTATCGCCGCCCGAGTGACCCGGCGCGATGGCACTGTCGAGGTTCCACTAGTCTTTAAACCTGGCGGTAAACGTCTAAATGTCGGTCGCGTGTCCGACAACGACCTGTCGCTAAACGACACCAGCGTCTCCAAAATCCATGCGACCCTGTTGTTGAACTTGGAAGGTACCCTGCTCGTCGCTGATACCGGATCAACCAACGGTACTTACATCAACGGACGTCGTATTACCTACGGAGAGGCGCGGCAAATTGAAGCCGGCGATGTGGTGGGGTTCGGGGATGTGGAAGTGCGTTTCAAGAGAGACTAGTTCAAGAGAGACTAGAAAGACGAACTCCGCCAGGAATAGAAGATCGCCACATGTCATTCTTGCTACTGCTACAGTCGCCAACCCCAACCGCGGTCGCTGCTCACGTACCCGAGAGCATGCCGGCGTTGCTCACGCTGATCTATGTCGGCGGCTTCGCACTAATCATTTTATTGTTACTGGTGTCGCTTTTCAGGAATCGGCGGCGCCCGAGGGCCCCGGCAGTTGCAGTCCCAGACGATCTTCCGACCGAGGTCAAAAAGCGGCTCGGCTCGACGTCTACAAATAGAGGTCTGCGAGCTCTGCGCTGGCTCTTTGTAATGCTTGCCCTTGGTCTACTCGGTTTTCACGTCTACTGGGCTCACTATGCACATGAGAAAAACGAGAAGTTTCAGGAATTATCCTACAAGGACCTGCGCAATCGGCGTCTCTCAGAGTCGACCCTGCGCGGCTGGATGCTCGACCGCGGCGGGAAGCTCGATAAGGCTCTGGCTTGACCGAGGCGATCCGGGTCTGGAGCGCGCACTTTTCGGCGTTCAGAGTGGAGCGCTGCCTGAGGCCTTACAGGTTGTCAAGGGTGAGACTCGCCAGAACAAAGGCAATAACGATGTGGTTCTAACAATCGATCGAGACCTGCAGCAAGCCGCGGTCGATCAGTTGAAGGGCAAACACGGCGCCGTGGTAGTGCTGAATCCTCAGACGGGCGACCTCTTGGCGCTCTACAGTGAGCCTTCTTACAGCCTCAAGGAAGTCGAAGGCGAAACCACATGGATTCGGCTGGCAGCCAACGAGCGAGATCGGCCGCTCGTCAGCCGGGCGTTGGGCGCTTATTACATTCCTGGTTCGACTTTTAAGACCGTGACGATGACGGCAGCTTTTATTGCCGGTATCCAGGATACTGAATTTGTTTGCAGCGGCGGAGGCTACTATGCGGCCCCAGGCGCAAACGTAATTTATGACGATGCCGGACCGGGCGAGGTACATGGCAGGATCGGGATCGATGTCGCTTACGAGGTTTCGTGTAATCAATACTTCGCGCAGATGGGCGTCAAACTGGGGCCGGAACGATTGAAGCAGGCAGCCCAGCAACTCGGGATTGGAGCTTACGACACCCCCGCAGAAGCCTTGCGTGGCCGGAAGGAACCTGAACTCTGGAACGCCAGCACCGAGGCAGTGAAGCGTGCGCTGGCCCCACGCGAAGCCACAATAGTAACCGGCAAACAAGTCACCAGATATGACTTGGCACTGATCGGATATGGGCAGGGTTATGCTGGTCAGATGACTCCATTTCAAATGGCCCTCGCTGCCGCGGCCATCGCTAACATGGAAGGCAAGTTGATGAAGGCGAAGATCGAGTTAAATCGCCAGCCTGAAATCTTCAAGCAGGTGGTGTCGCCGCAAGCGGCGCAAAAAATGCGCGAGATCATGGGCCGCGTAACTGGCGGTTCGAGCGGAACGGCAAGAGGAGTGTTTGCGCCGGTAAAAGCCGCCGGAATCAATACGGGAGGTAAAACGGGAACGGCGCAGAAAGTAGTGCCGGTTTACGATTCCAGGACCGGTGCTCCGAAGACTAGACGTCGAATAGAGAAAGACAACAGAGGCAACATCATTCGCGAATATGAAGAAACCATCATGGATGAACAGAATCCCCGGATCGATGGTTGGTTTCTCTGCATTGCGCCGCTCGAGCGGCCGCAACTGGCTATGGCGGTGATTGTTGAGGGCGGGGGCTATGGTTCACGCTCGGCGGCTCCGATTGCCGCGGCCTTGGTCTTAAAGGCGAAGGAGCTGGGATATTTCAACGCGCCAACCAATCAACGGCCGCCAACGGGAAATCAGCGTGGACGGAAGGGCATAGCGCCAGGGACTGGACGTTGAACTCCTTCATAAGCATCGAAGGTGCGAAATGTGAAAGACTAGGGCACCGCCCTAGGTTAGGGTCGATTAGTTTTGAAGCGCTTAAGGCGCGAAATTAGGAATAGTCGACCGAATACAGTAGTGATTGCGCCGCCTCCAACATCATTTCGCGCCTTCAGCGCTCAGAAGTTCCCACGAGTCCACCTGGGCCGATGGCCCAGGCTTTCACATTTCGCGCCTTTGGCGCTGCTGCTACCGGCTTGATCATGAAAAACCGCGCATCATCACATCTCTCCGTGCTTCTGCTAATTGTAGTCTTTGAGATCGCCGGCTATTTCGGCATCTATCGCGCAGCTCTCCTGCGTGGATATGAAACTTCGATCATCGGGGCTGTCCGCGACCTCATGATGTACGTCCCGCTGGTGGTGCTTATTCTCTGGTTGTCGCGCGTTATGAAGTTCGCAGGCAACTGGATCCTTTTCACGGCCGCCATACTTCTCTTCTCGCTGGGTATGTTGGTGCAATACAGGCTTTATAGCGATCCCGAATACAACGCTCGCAACAAAGCAGCAGCCCGTCAAGAGAAGATGGAGGCTTTGCGCACTCGCTACATTCTGGAAAACTACGATCCATTCAAGAAACAGATAATGGGGCTGCCACCGACCCCAGCCCAGCCGGTGGACATCGATCAACTGCCCCGGCGCAAATCGAACTACACGCTCTGGAACGCCATCACTGCCAGCTACACCTGGATCCCTATCCTTTCATTCGTCGCGTTTGCCGTGGCATATTCATTCTGTGTACGCGATAGTTTCCTTTTGTGGCTGCAACGCAACAGCTTCATCATTGTGTTGCTGACACTACTGCCTCTGGCCGCTGCGGTCGTCACCTCTAACGCGGGCAAGAGCCTCGGGAATATGACTCCGTGGGAGCCGGCGAAGATTCCTTTCCTCGTGGGCTTCGCGGGAATCCTGACCGCGCGCTACAAAGATCTTGCGGAAACCTATTGGGGTATTCCCCGAGCGCGGGACATCGTACCCCTGGTCGTGATGGCCATGATTCCTTTCGTGCCTTTCTTTGCCCTCAAGGACTTCGGCCAGATGCTGATCTTCAGTGGCGCCTACACCACTCTCTATCTGGTGGCGGTGCGACGCTGGCCCCAACTCCTGTTGTTTGTGGGCTCGGTGTTTCTGGTGATCAGTATCCTGGTTGTGGGTGCGCTGCCGCGAGACATTCAGGAGAAGGTCCCGCTATTGCCGACCATCGCTCGCCCCATTCAGACCGCCCTTCCCTCCCGTATCCAGCAACGATTTCATCTGTGGCTTGACGGTTTCGATCCTCCGTCTCCGGAAGTTTCCTGGTGGAAGAAGGACTATGAGGAAGCCCTCAATCAGAATCCACAATTGAAAGAGCTTGCCGGACAGAGTCCTGCGATGCAGAGGACAGTGAATGTAGATATCTGGTTTGACAAGCTTGCCTTCCAACCGGCCCAGGCTATCTTCGGAATCGCCTCGGGAAAGACCACAGGCCGTGGCCTGGGGCTTGGCTTTCCCGAAGTTATTCCAATTGCCGACTCGGACTATGTCTATGCCGCCGCGGTCGAAGAGGTGGGTTTGGCAGGCGGGGCAGTGCTGATCCTAACCGTGATCATTTTCGT
>JAIVJP010000427.1:3228-6256 GCA_020199975.1 Acidobacteriota bacterium | reverse complement strand
CGGTAGCACAGACTGAAGGAACCTCTAAACAAGTAGTAAAAAACTTCTTCAGCCTGCGCGGGCGCCAGCATAAAGCCTGGAGTGAAGCGAAGCGGAACCCCAGGATGGGAGAAGCATAGGAAACAGAGCCCGTGAAACGGGCGACAGCATCGTTAACCGAAGAACCACAGCACAGACAATGAGAGCGAACAACAACAATACCACGGGCTTGGGTTGATCTCGATTCCTACCCTGGGGCTTGGCGCCCCAGGCTTTATGCTGACGCCTGCTTTGCAGGCTCAAAACAAACTGATTCAGTCTGTGTAGCGCGGTCAAACAATCTCAGACTGAAGTCTTGTGCTAATTAAAAAGGGGACGCAATGGGAGAGATACCAGAGAAACAAGTTGGCGAGGCTGGAAGTCATCTGCAGCGCGTGTCGTCAACCGTAGGCCTGCCGGATCAGGTTGGAAATGTCGGGCGACGCACCATGGAAGAGCTTGCTGAAGACATCGTCGCGTCGCATGGGAAGAGTCAAAAGAGTCTCGGCCCACTCGAGAAAGTCTACGTTTTTTGGCTGGCTGGAATGAGTTGCGATGGCTGCACCGTCTCGGTCAGCGGCGCGACCGAGCCCGCGCTGGAAGATTTGCTGACTGGCTCCATCCCCGGAATTCCGCTGGTTATTCTCCACCACTACGTTTTGCAACTCGAATCCGGCGACCACTACATGCAATCGCTGTTGAAGGCCGAGCGGGGCGAACTCGATGGTCCCTACGTCATCGCCTACGAAGGCTCAATTCCCGACGAAAACCTGAGCGCCAGCGGCGAGCCGTTCGCGGGGGAGGGCTCCCTACCGCTTTGGGCGCCGAGCGAGCAGCGCAGAAGAGTCTCCACGGCCGAATGGGTGAAACGGCTGGCGCCGGGCGCGGCAGCCATGATCGCGGTTGGTACCTGTGCCACGTGGGGCGGAATTCCCGCCGCTTACGGCAACATCACCGGCTCGATGAGCGTGATGGATTGGCTCGGGGCGGATTATCGCAGCGCGTTGGGCCTCCCGGTGATTAACATTCCCGGATGCGCGCCTGTTGGTGACAACTTTACTGATGCGGTGCAGGCGATTCTGCTTTTCCTCCAGGGCCTCGGCCCGCTGCCCGAGTTTGACGAATTGGGGCGCCCAGCCTGGCAGTTTTCAGACACGGTCCATCGCAAATGCGGTCGTGCCGGGTTTTATGAAGAAGGCACCTTCGCGCAGGAATATGGCGACAAAGAGTGCCTTGTAGAGGTTGGTTGTTGGGGCCCCGTCGTGCAGTGCAATATCACCGAGAAAGGCGCGATCGCGCACATGGGTGGCTGTATGAATGCGGGCGGACCGTGCATCGGTTGTACGATGCCCGGCTTCCCCGATAAGTTTGCGCCGTTCTACAAGGCGCCTCCGGGTTCAATGCTCTCAAGCAATGCCTCGCGCTTTATGGGTGCAATTGTGCGCCCTCTGCGTCGCATTAGTCAGCGCGAGCGGAACCGCGAGATTCGTTGGCACGATACAGTGCCCAGCGGTTGGGCCATGCACAATGGCGCCACGTCGCTCACGCACAAGATTCTCGAATTCTTTTATGAGGCGATGCAATTTCAGGGAGCGGAGCGCCCCGGGCGACAACAAACCCTGGGCTACCAAAGTCTGCCCGAGCGTGTATACGAGGGAGACTATCAGGTGCTGCCTGAGGATCGTGCGAAGAAAGTGGAGAAGAGAGCCTGAGTAAACGAGTAGCGTTATTTCAAGTGATATTGACGTAACTAACCCGAGAAGCAAGTAGCAACGGAGAATCCCCGATGTGCTTCAAGAATCTTCCTGTCGAATTTGACGCGCAGGGCGTCGCGCATCTCAAAGGCGGAGTCGTTGATCCCTACGCTTATAGGCCACGAGAGATCAAGCGCGACAAGCTCGAAGAACTGCTAGCCCGCAACGGGCATATCAAGGACGTCAGCATTTCGCCGGTCACGCGCGTGGCGGGCGCGCTTTCGTTTCACGCGGTAGCTGATCTACAGGAGCGGAGGTTTCTCGAGGCCAATTCGGTTGCCACGATCTTTCGCGGCTACGAAGTGATCTTGAAGGGCCGCGATCCGCGCGACGCGATCTATATTTCCAGTCGCGCTTGCGGAGTCTGCGGTGGAGTTCACTCCACCGCCGCGTGCGAGGCGATTGAGATGGCCTTTGGGATTTCGCCCCCACCGCTCGGCACGGTGCTTCGCAATATCGCGCTCGCGCTCGATTTTCTGTACGACCACCCGCTGCATCTCTTCCTGCTGGCCGGGCCTGACTACTCTCAAGTCGTGGTCGAAGCTACGAGCCCGGCGATGTGGGAGAAAGCTCAAGTCACAGAGGCTCCGCATGCTGACGTTCATCAATTTAAGACCATCGGGGACATCATGAAGGGGCTCAACCCGCTTTCGGGCAAGTTGTACCTTGATGGGCTCAAGATGACGCGCACGCCGCGCGAAGCCTATTCTGTGCTCTTCGGCAAATACCCGCACCCGCAGACTGTAGTTCCCGGCGGTATGTCCAGCACGGTGACAATCACCGACTTCAACGAGACTTACACGCGCCTGCAAAAGATGATCGACTGGACCAAGCGAATGATTCTGCTCTGGGACGATCTCACGGAGTTTTTCTACGAATACAACCCTGAATACAAAAAGGTCGGGGCGCGTGCCAAAAACATGATCGACCTCGGCATGTGGGACGACCCCGATTCGTATGATGCCAGCTACGCGCGTTGCAACGAGTGGGGTGAAGCTCGATGGGCGACCCCGGGCGTTGTTATTGACGGTGATTTGGTGACGACGAAGCTACAACAGATCAATCTCGGCCTGGAAGAGTTTGTCGAACATTCTTATTACGAGAACTGGAATCAGAACGGCAACGTGCGATTCAAGGCAGACCCGAGCGGGGCACCCCTTTCGCCGAATCACCCCTGGAACAAGGAGACGATGCCTAAGCCCTCGAAAGAGAGCTGGAAGGATCGTTATACGTGGAGTACAGCCCCGCGTTGGGAC
>JAIVJP010000427.1:0-3164 GCA_020199975.1 Acidobacteriota bacterium | reverse complement strand
AACGATTTTCTTGAGTCCACCGGGCACAGTCTTAAGATTCATATGCCGAAAACGATGTTGCCCTCAATGGATTTCGAGTGGAAAATTCCTGAAGTGTGGAACGCGTTCGAGCGCAATCGTGCCCGCGCCTATTGCATGGGATACAACTTAATGGTCGCGTACACCATGGTGCTGAAGGCGTTTGACTACCTGCGCAAAGGTGAAGATAAAGTCAGCACCCAGTTCGAGGTGCCGAAAGGCGAACGAATTGGCGTGGGCTTCTGGGGGGCGGGCCGGGGTTACCTCTCTCACCACCTTACGCTCGACAACGGGGCAATAACGAATTATCAGATCGTCACGCCTTCAACCTTCAATGCCTCCCCGAAAGACCCGTTTGGCAACCCCGGTCCCTACGAAGAATCAGTGTTGAATACGCCGATTCTTGAAGACTATTCGCGCCCTGAAGACTTCACGGGCGTTGACATGCTTCGCGCGATTCGCAGCTTTGATCCTTGCATGCCGTGCACCACGCACATCTACGGTGGCGAACGCGAGATCGTCCGGGAGGTTAATACCTGCGCCTGCAGCGCCGAAGGCTGAAACATTGCGGAATGCGGATTTCGGATTGCGAATTGGCAAGCCACCGCAGGAAGTTCCGGTTTCATATCTTTCAACGCACTATCGCATTCCGCACTTGATATGGTCCTGGTATCAGGCATAGGTTATTCCAACCTTCGCGACATGTCCTTCGGTCGCGTCCTGCTCTCAACACTGGAACAGATGGACTGGCCGGAGCATGTTCACGTTGAAGACTTGAACTACGGTCCGATCATGATCTATCAATCGCTGGAGGCGTCGGCGGTAAAATACGACAGGGCCGTCTTTGTCAGCGCCGCCAAACGTGGACGAGAACCGGGAACGCTGCACATATATCGATGGCATGGCGAGCTTCCTCGAGACTCGGAAATACAGGCTCGCATCGAGGAGGGAATTACTGGGGTTATCGACCTGGATAATCTGCTTATTGTTTGTAAGCACTTCGGGGTGTTGCCTGAAGACGTGACAATTGTGGAAGTCGAACCGCAAAGTGAAGAATGGGGTTCCGAGTTTAGTCCAGTCGTGGCGGCCAGAGTTGATGAGGCAATCCAGGCTGTGAGACAGCGGGCTTTAGATCACTAGTCGAAATGAGTGAAACGAAGGTCGAGGAGCGTGATGGCGAGGAACTGGTGGCGCGGCTCAACATGCTCGTCGAGGAGCTGGAGAGCTATCCTGATACAGAGCTGCGCGAAAAGGCCCTGGGCCTCGTGCAACTGATCCTTGAACTCTACGGCGAATCACTCCGCCGCATCATCGCGGCAATGGAATCAGAACCGCGTCGCGAACAGATTCTGGCGCGGATGTTCAGCGATGAAGTCATTCGGTCGATGCTGCTGATTCACGGCCTCCTGCCGGTTTCGTTGTACGACCGGGTAGCCGCAAGGCTCGTCGATCTTCGCCCCTTCCTGGTCTCGCAAGGATGCGATGTAGAACTGCTCGGCGTTGATGACGGCCGTGCGCGCATGCGTCTGATTCGCAGCGGCAAGGGTGCCCCACCCATTGCTGTTCTTAAGGCTGATATTGAAAAAGCGTTGAGCGAGGTTACCCCCGATCTCGCCGGCATTGAAATTGTATGATCTCCGCCGCGGAAACTGCATCGAACAGCCTGACCTGCAACTTAAACCGATCCCGTTGAAGCTTGAAGATTACAAAGTGAAAGTGGGACTCTAACGAGAGCCTCGTGGAGATGATTCTTTCTGTTGGACGGCACTTCCTAACGGAGGGTTCATGACGGACGATTCGAACAAACAAGATCCTCGGATCGAGCTCAATCTGGAGATTGACAACCTGAAATCGCGTGATGAGATTCTGCAGGTAATGTACTGGATGACCGGTGAGGGGCTGGGTGATGAGTTCTCGGTAAACGATCTCCGGAAGTTTCTTCAGAGCGAGCAAACTGTGCTTGCACACGACCTTGAACTCATGGTCTCCAGCGGTCTGCTGGCGTCGCGTGAGGACAAGTTTGCGCTAACGGAACAAGGGAAAGCAGAAGGTGGACGACGATTCGCAGACGAGTTTGAGTCAATGGTTAAGCCGGGACATTTCGAGTGCGACGAACCGGACTGTGATTGCCATAACCCGGAAGCAGCGGGGGAGGCGTGCAAGCATTTGTCGTCGGCTTATATGAACTAGCGATTCTAAAAGAAGCATGATGAAGGGAGAGCCGCGCAAAGAGGCTGAAGGGGATCTTCTGAAGGGACTGGCGGCAGGTGTCGTGGGTGGGTTGGTGGCATCTGCGGTGATGAATCAGTTTCAGGCCCTTTTAAGTAAACTGCTCGGGGGCCAGGAGCGATCGCATGGAGCGCAATCCATGCAGCAGGGCTCTCCGGGGGTGGGCGTCGGGGGTGAACTGAAGGCTGAGGGCAAGGATGCCGAGGAAGACGACGCCACCGAAAGAATTGCCAATGCAATCTCCGTGGGTGTTTCGGGGCATGAGCTCACAGAGCGTGAGAAGGAGATTGCCGGAACCGCATTCCATTACGCGATGGGTGCATCATCAGGAGCGCTTTATGGCGCAGTCGCTGAACTCCTGCCCGCAGTAAAGGTGGGCGCAGGCGTTCCATTCGGCGCCGCCGTCTGGCTTATTGCCGACGAGGGTCTCGTGCCTGCCGTTGGACTCTCAAAATCACCCGATGAGTATCCACCTTCCATTCATGCTTACGCGCTAGCTTCGCATCTGGTTTTTGGACTCACTACCGAACTTGTACGACGCGTTGTGAGACAGGCACTCTGATCCGGCCGATGACTATAAGAGCCGTAAGGTGGGGTCGTCGGGAGCATCCAAGACGGGAAAAGTTCTTCCGCCTTTCAAAACTGCATCTCCAGCGCTAGTTGTATAGAGCGGGGACCTCCGAGCTGGTAAAGCCCCACTACCTCCTCCGCTCCCTAAGCTTCTGCCCAACATTGAGGTTGAGTGTCCGAAAAAACCACTGCTGAGGTCGCCTACGGGATCTACCTGCTCCCCAGCGTGGCAACGCGTGTCGACGTGAGGCCGGGAGAACCGTGCGGGCCCGGTTAAATGGGTATGAGGAAACCCCGCTTTCGTTATCCACCAACGGCAGTGGTATTTTCAGCGCGAGCATAGACGA
>JAIVJP010000426.1 GCA_020199975.1 Acidobacteriota bacterium | reverse complement strand
AGCCGAGCTCGCTCGGCGCGGTACGGTGACTGAGGCGATCTACGGCGCTGGGTACAACTCCAACGGGCGCTTCTATGAAAAATCGAACCAGGTATTAGGCATGACGCCTACGAATTATCGCGCCGGTGACGCCAAGACGGAGATATGCTTCGCCGTGGGCGAGTGCTCCCTCGGGTCTATCCTCGTGGCGCAAAGCGAGCGCGGTGTTTGTGCCATTCTCCTGGGCGATGATCCCGATAAGTTGGCGCGCGATCTACAAGACCAGTTCCCGCGAGCCAACCTGATTGGCGGCGACACGGAGTTCGAGCAGCTCGTAGCAAAAGTGGTGGACTTCGTGGAAGCGCCTAGACTGGGACTCGACCTGCCGCTGGAGGTCCGAGGCACCGCGTTCCAGCAGCGCGTTTGGCAAGCCCTCGGGGAGATCCCGGCCGGCGAGACGGTGAGCTATGCCGATATTGCCAACCGCATCGGCGCTCCGAAGTCGGTCAGGGCAGTGGCCCAGGCGTGTGCCGCCAATGCCTTGGCGGTGGCAATCCCCTGCCATCGCGTCGTGCGCAACGATGGTAGACTATCGGGCTATCGTTGGGGTGTGGAACGCAAGCGCGCGCTACTGGAAAAGGAAGCACACCGTGAACGCATTGATTAAAGAAGCGCCGGCGATCACATCGGCCAGGGACATTGCTGGCCGGGTGAAGGCGCTCGATTGGGAGCGAGCGTCGAAAGACCTCGATGCGCAGGGATGCGCGATGATCGAAGGCGTTGTCACCCGAGAAGAGTGCGATGCGCTAACCGAGCTGTATCCGGTGGAGGGCCTTTTCCGCAGCCGGGTAGTGATGGAACGGCATGGTTTCGGACGTGGGGAGTACAAGTATTTCAGCTATCCGTTGCCCAATATCGTCGCCGGCCTCCGCACAGCCATTTACCCACGTCTTGCGCCGATAGCCAATCGCTGGAACGCCGCGATGGGCATCGACGTCCGCTACCCGGAAAAACACTCCGTCTACATCGCGCGTTGCCATGCTGCGGGGCAGCTCAGGCCCACGCCGCTGCTGCTTCAGTACGGGGCCGACGATTACAACTGCCTGCATCAAGACCTCTATGGCGAGCATGTTTTTCCGCTCCAGGTCACCATCCTGTTATCCGAGCCCGAACGTGACTTCACGGGTGGCGAATTCGTGCTGGCCGAGCAGCGCCCGCGCAAGCAATCGCGGCCGGAGGTCGTGCCGCTCCGACAAGGTGACGCGGTCGTCTTCGCCGTCCATCACCGTCCGGTACAGGGCACACGCGGTGTGTGTCGGGTCAACCTGCGACACGGCGTCAGCCGCGTTCGCTCGGGGCATCGTCATACGCTCGGTATCATTTTCCACGACGCGACGTGAGAACGACTGAATGACGCTGGATCTATTCGACAGCTCGAATAGAGCCGACGGCCTCTTCCCGCCGCCACCCCGACGGCCAAATCACCGGCCGGCCCATCCGGCGCACCAATACACGTTGCAAAGCTGCGGTGAATTTCCTATACTTTTTTATACTTCACTTGTCAGGATGCGATTATGGCGCGAAAGAAAAGAAGGAAACTTAGTCAAATGTTGGAAGAGTTTTCGCTTAAAGCTACCCAGGCCACCGGCACATCCACGGCCTTCATACTCGCCCTGGCGGTTATTGTCGTGTGGGGGTTGAGCGGGCCGTTCTTTCAGTTTTCAGACACATGGCAATTGGTAATTAACACGGGCACGACGATAGTCACTTTCCTGATGGTCTTTCTTATTCAGCGCACTCAAAACAAAGACGCGCTGGCGATACACTTGAAGCTCAACGAGATTGTCGCGGCGCTTGAAGGCGCGAGCAACCGGCTGATCGACGTGGAAGATCTGACCGAGGAAGAAATCAAGACTCTTCACAAGCACTATCAGAGACTCGTCGAAATGGCCAAAAAAGATTTACAACTCACGCAGAGCCACTCGATCGAGGAAGCGGAGGCTCGGCACAACATCAAGCACGGTAGGCATAAGCACAAAGATAAGTAACAATCGGATAGTCATGTTCCGATTTCGCTACAGGATACATAGGTTCTGTCCGGCTACCGGACAAGACGCACAGTCTTCAATATGTAAAAGGATCTACCGTGTTTGATGATCTACAACACCTTCTAATCGCTTCGGGTTACGTCGGCATTTTTCTTTGGGCCTTCATCGAAGGTGAGGTCGGCATGGTGCTCGCGGGATCACTCGCCCAGCAGGGATATTTCAGTTACAAGTGGGTGGCAGTGACCGCCTTCATGGGCGGATTCTTCGGTGATCAGTTTTATTTCTGGCTGGGGCGCTACTATGGTAGTCGGGTGTTCGATCGCTTTCCTCGCATTGGTGTTCACGCTGGTAAAGCGAGGGACCTGCTGAACCGCTACAACACCTTGTTCATCCTGACTAATCGCTTCATGTACGGTGTGCGCATTGTCGGTCCCATTGTGGTCGGCACGACCAACATTTCCAGCCGCAAGTTCCTTTGGCTTAACATGATTAGCACTATCGTCTGGGCCGTCACCGTCACCGGGCTCGGGTTTGCATTCGCCGACGCGGTCGAGTACGTGGTCGATCACATCCATCGCGCGGAGCAGCTCTTGGTCGGGATAGTGGTAACCGTCGGCGTCGGGTATTGGTTATACCAGCGCAGGCGCCGCTGATACGAATGACGATAGAGGATCAGGTGTTTCCACGAGGCCCGTCCGGCAGTCACTTATTGGATTCCTGGTCACCCGCGCCAAAACGTTCCGCGACCAGCCGCCGGCCCGCTGGCACCCGCCGCTGGTGAAGCCGGGTTTGGAGTCCGAACCAGAAGAAGCAAAGCCGAAGAAAAGACCAGCGGCAAATTGACTACATGTCGGCATTTCCCAACCGTCCCCCGCAAGCGGGGGAGCAACCGTGTTCGTTGTCAAGCGACTTCTGGGTTCCAGGGTGAGTTGGATTTGACCATGGCGTTCATGATGCTGAGGAGCTTGCGCATGCAGGCGACGATCACGACCTTCGCGGGTT
>JAIVJP010000138.1 GCA_020199975.1 Acidobacteriota bacterium | reverse complement strand
AAGCCATGCTGTTCAGAGGCATTACGACTGATGATGGTACTGAGTACCGCGATAAGTACGCGGATAGCCGAACTCAGGTCACCGAGCACCTTGATTAGAAAGAGGGGAAGCACGAGGGCCGGTGCGTGATTAAAAGGAAGGTCTTACCCTTTCTTCGAAAACAAAAAGCAAGTGGTCTTCCGCTTCAGGAACGCCGAGCCGCCAAACCTCATCGGGTAAATCAACTAACGGATATCCGACCGCTAAGCCTGCTCAAGCTGCCCAAGTTCCGGTTCCGCCAGGTTCGCGACGGCTGCAATTAACTCGTTCGGCTCGACTGGTTTCGGCACAAACATATTAAATCCAGCAGACAGGGCGCGCGTGCGATCCTCCACTCGCACATACGCGGTTAGGGCCACTGCGGGAGTATGTTTGAGGTTTTCCATACTTCTTAGCTTACCAATGAGCGAATACCCATCTTCTCCGGGCATAGCCAGATCAGACACAAGGACGTCGGGCTTATACCACTCAAGCATTTGAAGCGCTTCCGCAGCCGAAGCGGCGGTTTGTACTTTGGCCCTGTGCCCGCTAAGCATCGTGGCCAGTATTTGAAGACTATCCTGATCGTCGTCCACCAGTAGCACGCGGACATAGTGAAGAGGTTCAGCGAGTCGCTGGGTAGTCTCAGGCGACCAGGGATTCTCCGGCCTCTTCTTACGGGTCTTGCCGGGTTTCTTATCAACCGCGAGAGGTAGCCTGATCGTGAACGTAGCGCCTCTTCCTAATCCGGCACTGTCGGCCTGCACGCTGCCTCCATGAAGCTCAACCAAATGTCTTACGATTGCGAGGCCCAAGCCAAGACCGCCCTGAGCGCGCGTAGAGCTGGAATCGGCTTGACGGAAGCGGTCAAAGATGAATGGGAGGAACTCCGCGCTGATGCCTTGCCCAGTGTCACTCACACACACCTGAAGGGCTGCGTTCGCTCGTTCGACGCGAACTTCAACTCTGCCGCCTGAAGGAGTGAACTTGATCGCGTTAGCGAGGAGATTCCAGACCACCTGCTGAAAGCGGTTGGAATCACCGCGGGTATGACGAACCGACGGATCGAGCGTCACCTCCAATTGAATGCCTTTCGAGTCAGCAGCCAACTGCACGGAATCAATAGCCGAATTGATGACCGAAGCCACATCAACTGACCCCATGTTGAGTCGAAGCCGGCCCGTTATCACGCGCGACACATCAAGAATATCTTCGATCAGTTGCGCCTGTGACTTTGCGTTGCGGTCGATCGTTTCGAATGCGCGCGCCATCGTGGCTTGATCGAGTTTGTCGTTACGAAGCATATGGGACCAGCCCATGATGGCGTTAAGCGGAGTGCGAAGTTCATGTGAGACCGTGGCCAGAAATTCGTCCTTCATGCGATTAGCGTTTTCCGCCTCAGCGCGGGCAATCTGTTCGCGGACCAGCGAAGCTCGCAGTTCTTCCTCAGCTTCTTCCCGTTTCCTGATCTCAGCCTGGAGCGTTTTTGCTTTCTGCTGTAACTGGATAATTGCGCGGAGGCGCTCGTCGTGGTTAACCAGATCGGCGTAACTCTCGGCCGGGATCACGCGGGAGTGGGCTGTACAAACTCCAGTGAGCGGCTCTACAAATTGCTCACCGCTAAACCCGTTGATTGGGTACGCGCAGAATAAGGAAAAGGAGTAGTTCTTCTGCAGACCGTTCCAGAGTTCCTCCAACCGGATGGCGGCTGCGTAGTTGCCTTCCGCCCAAAGGAGCGCGACCATTTCGCCGAAAGCTCTTACAGAATTGCGGCCATCCGTAACACTCTCGATTACATTTCCCAAAACTTTGGTGAAGCGCCTCGGTTCAGGCAACCCGTCCACCATAAACTTCGAGAGGGTTTCCGCCGCATCCAGAGAGACATATTGACCCCGCGTCTTTGCGCTGATTAAGTCCAGCCCGTTGGCCCGCAATAGCTCGTCAAGACCTTCCCGATGTGCACCGGTCGCTACAACCAGAGCACCATCACCCGAGTTGATGGCGGTGCCGATGAAACCGCTCAGCGAGTTCAGCAGAAACACGTCTGCTTCGTAGAACTGAACAAAGTGTTCAGAATCACTCATCCGACGCCAATCCGTTTGCGGCGCAAGGTTCCACGCGCCGACGTCACCAGGCTTGTCCTGAATCATTTCAGAAACGCAGTTCCCATCATGGTTTGTACTGAGCAAGAGAGCCTCTCCGGGAGTACCGTAGAAGAACAGTCAGATAATACCTATTAATGTCGAAGCGCACACCATCTGCAACGTAGGGGCCTGTCGATTCGGCACTGCGGTTAGCGGCTTCCGACGAGCGCTTCGTTCAGCGGGCGCAAGCGGCCCGTATTCTACGTATCTTCTCCTTAGAAATCCAGCATAAACCCGTGCAAACCGGTATTTGAACGCCCTTGATGACCAAATCTCGATTAGGTGTACTCGGGCAGTCGTTGTTTTAGATAGCCCGCTTGGACCTGCGGGCAAGCCCAGCAGACAAACGGCCCACTGTTACAATTGCTTGCTTTTTGCTGCTCCGGTTCTTACCACGCTGTGTTTCGTTGATGAACGTGAGCAGGTCGCCGGGTTGGCAGCGAAGCACCTTGCACATTTTCTCCAGGGTCTCGAAATTGATTCCGAGCGCTTTTCCTTTCTTCAAACGCCAGAGCGTAGTGTGGCTGATTCCCGTTTCCTTAGCCAACCAGTAGAAGGTTCGCCCCTGCGCCTCTAATAACTGATCAACTCGAATTTCGATCATAATCTACCCTCCGGGAGTCTATTTACCACATGCGAGCAATATTGTCTATACAAGATATATTCTGTAGTTGACATATATCTGCGGCTGGCGTAGGGTAGAGTTTGTGAGTGGGGTGGCGGCTCTGCTGATGCTGAGGGCTGGCAATTAGTTTTCACCGGGGAGGGGGGCGGATTGAAAGTATCCGCCCTTCACGTGAATGGAACAAAGCATTCTCCGTGGAACTCTTCAGACCACGGTTCGTACAATCCATGTTATACTTTTTGAG
>JAIVJP010000425.1 GCA_020199975.1 Acidobacteriota bacterium | reverse complement strand
GCAGAGGGTGTGAGTAAGTTTTGGCGCCAAGTGGCCCACTCGAAGACGCCCAAAGGACGCGAGGCAATCTACAAGGGTCACTATGAAGGTTGGTTCTGTGCGCCCTGCGCCGCGTACAAGACTGAAGATGAGTACACAAAGCCGCAACAACTGGATCAACCACCTCTTTGCCTGATACATGAGGCGGCGCTCGACCGCGTGTCAGAAGAGAGTTATTTCTTTCGGCTGTCAGACTACGGCGATGCTTTACTCGAGCTGTACGAATCAAGGCCCGACTTCATTCGCCCTGAAGCGCGGCGCAACGAAGTAATGAGCTTTGTTCGAAGTGGCCTGCAGGACCTCTCGGTTAGCCGGCTGCGAAGTTCTGTGGGTTGGGGCATTCCCGTACCGAATGATCCGGCACACACAATCTATGTCTGGTTCGACGCCCTCACGAACTACATCACAGCCATTGGATACGGTAATGAAGAACGCGAGCGTGCCGTTGGTTTTGAAAAGTTCTGGCCGGCGCTGCACTTGGTCGGCAAGGACATTTTGCGGTTTCATGCGGTCTACTGGCCCGCGTTTCTGATGGCCGCGAGCGTTGAGCCGCCGCGCGGAATCATTGCCCATGGAATGTGGGTGGACCAGGCTGGTCGCAAAATGTCCAAGACCCTGGGGAATACCGTGGAACTGGATGTTTTACACAAACACTTTTCTGTCGATGCGATTCGCTACTTTTGCCTGCGCGAGATGGTATTCGGCCAAGACGGTCGCTTCGGCTACGAAAGCCTGATCGATCGCACGAACAGTGATCTCGCCAGCGGTCTGGGAAATCTATCGAGTCGCACTCTGACAATGATTAGCCGTTACTATGAAGGTCTGAGTCCTTCAGGCCGGATACCCGAGGAAAGGTTGCTGCTGGCCAAGCGCAGCGGTATCGACACTGACGAGACAACCATTGCCGGGTTCGTGGAGCATGCACGCGACGATTTTCTGTTGCATTTCGAAAACTACGCTTTTAGCCGGGCGTTGGAAGTTGCGTGGTCCGTAGTAGCGCGCGTGGACAAAATGATCAGTGATGCGAAGCCGTGGGATCTGGCAAAGGACGGAAACCAGCGCGAGATTCTCAGCGCTGTCCTCTACCGCGCGGCCGAGTCGTTGCGCTGGTTATGTGTTTTGCTTTATCCGTTAATGCCGGAATCCGCGCAGGGCATCTACGGCCAACTCGGGCTTGGTGGCTCGAGTGGCTCCCCCAACGCGAAAATTTCGTTAGCAGCAATCGACCCTGCTGAACTCAGGTGGGGCGGACTTCAGGAAGGCACCCGCATTGGCGAAGTCAAACCACTGTTTCCGCGTATCGATAAAGGAAGAGTCATGAGCGAGATCAAGACTGGTCGGTCGTCCGGCACGCACATCCCCGAAGCCGACGCTGTTCCGGGCTTGCCCACTGCTACTGAAACTCAACCTTCACTGGCTATGAAGCATGCCACCGAAGCTGATGCCGTTCCCGGGCAAGCGGAAATGCTGTCCACACTTAACGCAAGGCGTGAAGAGGAACTCGCAATCGAGGGTCTGATCGACATCACCGACTTCACCAAAGTCGAGTTGCGCGTCGGCGAGATCTTAACCGCTGAACGCATCCCAAAGGCTGACAAGCTGTTGCTCTTATCCGTCGATATCGGAGAAGAAAAGCCGCGCCAAATCCTCGCCGGCATCGCGCTCCACTACGAACCCGACAAGTTGATTGGCCGCAAGATCGCCGTAGTTTCCAATCTCAAGCCGCGCAAGATGCGCGGCTATGAATCTCAGGGCATGCTTCTCGCAGCCTCCGTCGGCGAGGAAGGGAAGCCGGTGCTCGCTACGTTCACCGAAGAAGTTCCCAACGGCGCGCGGCTTAAGTAAACAGGATCTGAAACCTGACGGCCTAAAAGTGGTGCAGATTCGCAGCGGCGAGAGTCTTTACGTGCGAAGTGAAGCCAGGCGCGCTTAGCGGTAAGGACGCAACGCTGATGAACTACAAATCAGCAAGCGATTTTACTGGCCGGCAACGGTGGGTAATCAGGAGTTGGCCGATTGAGCGGGCGGGCATAACGAACTGAATACGAGCTGCGGATGAACGCGGATAAGCCCGGATTAGAACGTAATACAGTTCTGATCCGCGTCATCAGCGTTTATCGGTGGTCGCCTAATTTGAAATAAAAATCCAAGCACTGGTGATTGAAGCGATTAAGCAGGTGGTTGAACAAGCGCGAGGGAAGAAACCACCCGCACCGTAACGCCTCAAAGCTACCGAACGACTTAATACGAGCCCCGGATAAACAGAGATAACTCCGATCAGAGGCGTTCCCGAATTTGATCGTCGAACCTGGCGTTATCTCCGGCTGGGGATCATTCAGAAAACTGCGGTTGCTCTCCGAACTTGTCTGCCAGGCCTTTGAGGTATTTTTCCATGAAAGTGGTGTGGCCAATGAGGTATTTCGATACGAAGCGGAAGAATGGATTTGATACTTTCCAATCTCAGTGATCTTGACGTTGCTGCCCGTAGGCGTGGGTTGGATGTCGATTCCCAGCGGCCGCTGAATGGTCCTTCCAAGTCCGTTAGTTCACGGACCATGCGAGTCGGAGGCTTCGACTCGGTCGTGATTAGCGTCACCGTGTTGCCATCTTTGTAATTCTCCTGCCACACCGGCTTTCCGTTGCGTTCGCCCAGCGAGGCGACACTCTCAATATCGGATCGCCATTTCGCTTCATTAACGTGATCTGATCGTCTCCCAAATCGCTTGCGGAGATTGCTTCGTGACGAGCGTTCGCGAGGCGTGATGCTCCTCAGGCAGCAGGAGTCCGCCCACGAGGACGACCAGCAGAATCCCAACAATTAACGCTATAACTAATCCCAGTATCCGAAGCAACTTGCGCATTGTCGCCCCTTTGTATTGCTCGGGTTCGGTCATGATAACTCAAAGAGTGATGAGTGATAAGTGATGAGTGCTGAGGAAGAAGGGACGGCTGAAGGGGCGATGGGAGATGGAGTGAAGGGGAGGTGCGAGGAGGAGGCTCCACTGTCTCTCAAG
>JAIVJP010000137.1 GCA_020199975.1 Acidobacteriota bacterium | reverse complement strand
GATGAAAACCAATAGCCGTCGGTCTGGAAGGTCGGGACGATTCTGTCATCCCTCCGCCTTCATCCTTCATCCTTCACTTCGTCTCTTTATGATCAGTGTGTTTGCGGCAACGGCGACAGAACTTGCTAAACTCAAGCCGATCAGGCGTGGTCTTTTTATTCTTGGTCGTTACGTAGTTGCGGCTTTTGCATGCACTACACTGAAGAACAATATTATCGCGTGCCATAACTTAAAATCCTGATCTTGGTACTCTGTTTTTGGTACTTTGTTCTTTGTACTTGGTTCTTGGTTCTTTGTACTTCGTTCTTGGTTCTTGGTTCTTTGTACTTGGTTCTTAGTTCTTAGTTCTTAGTTCTTAGTTCTTAATTGTTGTCTTTGGTCTTTGCTTCTGTTTAGTCTTTAGTCTTTCTTTTTTGAGATCTCAAATCTGAGATTTCAGATCTCAAATCAAAGACCATAGACCCAAGACTCAAGACCAAAATAGAACAAAGCACCAAGCACCAAGCACCAAGCACCAAGCACCAAGCACCAAGCTCAAAGCTCTTATTCAACCACTTCCGACACCGTACCTGCGCCTACCGTACGTCCACCTTCGCGGATGGCGAACCGCAACCCCTTCTCCATCGCTATCGGCGCTATTAACTCAATCTCCATCGCCACGTTGTCTCCAGGCATCACCATCTCCACTCCCGCCGGCAGGTGTGCCACTCCCGTTACGTCCGTCGTCCGAAAGTAAAACTGCGGCCGGTAACCCGTGAAAAACGGCGTGTGCCGCCCCCCTTCTTCTTTCGTCAACACATACGCCTCGGCCTTGAACTTCGTGTGCGGCGTGATCGAACCCGGTTTGACTATTACCTGGCCGCGCTCGATGTCCTTCCGCTCCACTCCTCTTAACAGCAACCCGACGTTGTCCCCCGCCGTCCCTTCGTCCAGCAGCTTCTTGAACATCTCCACTCCGGTCACTACTGTCTTCACCGTCGGCTTGATGCCCACTATCTCCACTGTCTCGTTCACCTTCACTTTGCCCCGCTCCACTCTTCCCGTCGCCACTGTCCCGCGTCCCTGGATCGTGAAGATGTCTTCCACCGGCATCAAAAACGGCTTCTCAAAGTCGCGCGCCGGGGTCGGTATGTAGCTGTCCACGGCTTCCATCAGCTCTTCCACCGTCTTCTCCCATTCCGGATCACCTTCCAGCGCCTTCAATGCCGAACCCTTGATTACCGGAATCTCATCACCCGGAAACTCGTAGGCGCTCAACAGCTCCCGCACTTCCAGTTCCACCAGCTCCAGCAACTCCGCGTCGTCTACCGCGTCCGCCTTGTTCATGAACACCACCATCGCCGGCACCCCTACCTGCCGCGCCAGCAAGATGTGTTCTCTGGTCTGCGGCATCGGTCCGTCCGTCGCCGCCACCACCAATATCGCCCCGTCCATCTGCGCCGCCCCCGTGATCATGTTCTTCACATAGTCCGCGTGCCCCGGACAGTCAACGTGCGCGTAGTGCCGCGCCTTCGTCTCATACTCCACGTGCGCCGTCGCTATCGTGATCCCGCGCGCTTTCTCTTCCGGAGCCTTGTCGATCTGATCGAAAGCGACAAACTGCACTTTCGGATTGTTCTTACCCAACACCTTCGTAATCGCTGCCGTCAACGTCGTCTTCCCGTGATCCACGTGCCCTATCGTCCCGATGTTTACGTGCGGCTTACTGCGGTCGAATTTTTCCTTGCTCATGATTTTTTCCTCGCCTTAATCGCGGGACCCGCGTCCCGGGTACTAAACGATTCGTCCCCAAAAGCGGGATACACCCGCCTTAAGTTATTCGCCCGCCGCCGGTGCCGTTACCCTGAATTTTTGCAATTACTTCTTCCGCGACGTTCTTGGGCGTCTGCTCATAACGTTCGAAGTGCATTGTTGAAGTCGCACGCCCCTGAGTAGCCGAACGCAAGTCAGTCGTATAACCAAACATTTCGGAAAGCGGCACGAATGAAGTAATCACCTGCGCCCCACCCGGACGCGGTTCCGTCTTTTCGATCTGTCCGCGTCTGCGCATCAGGTCGCCATTAACTGCGCCCATGTAGTCGTCCGGCGTTACCACCTCAATGCGCATGATCGGCTCGAGCAAAACCGGCTTGGCCTTTCGCAGAGCGTCCTGAAATGCGAGTGAGCCGGCAATATGGAATGAGCGCTCGTCAGAATCGACCTCGTGGTAATTACCATCAAGCAAACGCACCTTGATGTCCACCAGCTCATAACCCGCGAGGAAACCGCGCTCCATGGCGTCCTTAATCCCCTGTTCGACAGGCTTGATGTACTCCTTGGGAATAGCACCTCCGGTAATCTTGTTCTCGAATACAAAGCCCTCGCCTGGGGCCGGCTCGATCTCAAGCTCAACGTGTCCAAACTGCCCCCGACCGCCGGTCTGCTTCTTGTAGATTTCTTTGCCCGGAGCTGGCTGAGTAATTGTTTCTCGGTAGGCAACCTGCGGCTTGCCTACATTTGCGCCCACGCCAAACTCGCGCTTCATGCGATCGACAATGATCTCCAAATGAAGCTCGCCCATGCCGGCGATAATCGTCTGGCCGGTTTCGGGGTCGGTTGAAACATTGAAGGAAGGGTCTTCCTGCGCGAGGCGATTCAACGCCACGCCAAGCTTGTCCTGGTCCTGTCGGGTTTTCGGCTCTACCGCAACGCGAATCACCGGAGCGGGAAACTCCATCCTCTCCAGGATGATCGGTTTATTCTCATCACAGACCGTGTCGCCGGTTGTAACCTGCTTCATGCCGCCGATGGCGATGATCTCGCCCGCGCTCGCGTCTTCGATATCTTCGCGTTTGTTCGCATGCATACGCATCAGACGGCCGACGCGCTCTCGGGTTTCTTTGATTGGATTGTAGGCGTAAGAACCCGCCTTGATTGTGCCGCTGTAAATACGAACAAACGATAACTGGCCGAGATGCTTGTCAGCCATGATCTTGAATACGAGCCCTGAAAACGGCGCGCTGGCTTCGGGCGGACGAGCTTCAACCTCTCCACTCTTTGGATTCACTCCCTCAAC
>JAIVJP010000424.1 GCA_020199975.1 Acidobacteriota bacterium | reverse complement strand
ACAGCGAAGATAGCAAAGAAAAATTTACGAAGCATGAATTTCCTCCAAACACAGCGTCTCTTCATTCGATTTTATTACGGGAGAGACCCGTAAGATGCGTTGACGCTGAGATCAGTTGTAGTTAAGGACTGAGAAGCACCTTACGTTAATAAGCAAACCGCTTGCTGTCAAGCGTATAGGGAATCGGATCAGTGATCCCTGCTTCGCGAAAAGCCCGCAAACGGAGGGCACAGGAATCGCACGTCCCACAGGCTTGCTCTGATTCCTGGTAACACGACCAGGTAAGCTCGAGAGGCGCTCCAAGCGACTGCCCCCGTAGCACGATTTCGCGCTTCTTCATGGCGATTATTGGGGTCCTAGTCTCGAGTGTGGTTTGAGGTCTTGTTCCGAGGTCAATCACCTTTTGAAATGCGGCGTAAAACTCCGGGCGGCAATCCGGATAGCCCGAAGAATCCTCGGCGACCGCGCCAATATAAATGCGACGAGCCTGAAGCACTTCAGCCCAACTTGTAGCAATCGACAGGAGGTGTGCATTGCGAAAAGGAACGTAGCTCGACGGTATTCCTGGAGTTCCAGGTTTCGCACTGGTTACTGGAATCTGATGATCGGTTAGCGACGAACCGCCAATCCTGCTCAAGTGCTCAATCGAAACAGCCAGGCGAAGTCTTGTCTGATAGTAATCGGCGATCTCGTCGAATGCTCGCCGCTCTCGCTCTTCGGTGCGCTGGCCATAGGAGATATGCAGCAACGCAAGTTCATCATTCTCCTCACGAGCAATCGCGGCGGTAACACAGGAATCCATGCCACCTGAGACAAGGCAAACAGCAAGCCCGGATTCCGAATCCCTTGATTCGGATTCAGAGGGTCCGTAAGACTCGTCGTCATGACCGCCCATCAAACACCTCGTG
The DNA here is from genome assembly GCA_020199975.1 of Acidobacteriota bacterium. GTDB lineage: Bacteria > Acidobacteriota > Blastocatellia > Pyrinomonadales > Pyrinomonadaceae > PSRF01. The sequence goes on along the minus strand of JAIVJP010000424.1, from coordinate 2,151 downwards.
CCTCGGGTCCCCAGATGTACTTGTGCATTTGTAATTGCATCCGCACGTTGAGCCCGCTACTCGTTATCCAACCCGCAACCTCCTGCAAGTCCACGCCGTTCCAGACAGGAGATATCAAGACCGCCTTGGCGCGCTTTTCCAGTTCGAAGCGCTCGATGATGTCGCGGGCGAAATCCCAGTCGCTGCGATTGGCTATCACAAATTTGACTTCATCTTTGTCTGCGCGTAACACGTCGAGGTTTGGCCAGTGGTTGCGAGCATCTTCGCCTGAACCGGGACACTTCACATCGAGTATAATTTTGGCCCTCGGATCGAGGGTCTCGATCGAAACATAGCCTCCAGTCTCCACCAGAACCTCGTACCCTTCTTCACACAACTTTTTTATCAACGTAAACGCTTGTGGCTGCGCTAGCGGCTCGCCTCCGGTGACTTCGACCAGATTGCATCCTATCGCGCGCACTTGCGCTAATACTTCGTCGATTGAAAGATGGTCCCCGCCCGTGAATGTATACTCGCTGTCACACCAGACGCATCGCATCGGACACCCGGTAAGGCGCACAAATGCGCAAGGCCTGCCGGCGTGAGTGGACTCACCCTGGATGGAGTGAAAAATTTCGGTTACTCGAAGCATGAACAAGCGTAGTCCTTGAAAACTTTCTTCACAGGCGCGCTTTCGCGCTTGGCTTAGAAATATGGTTTCGTGACTGTACAATCGAATCTAACTTAGAGGTCTTTAGGTGTCAAAGTAACGCCGCATTGGGCCCTGCCGCGGCCCTCGCGGCAACGTTGTGACCAATAAGTCATCAAAGAATCCGGGGACCGCAGCTACCTCCAGGCGTGTTAGCATGAAGTCTCGTCGGAAGCTTGTTTGAGTTATTCCCCCGGTGAGCGAAAGAAGCGAGCAAATCCAGAATCTCTTAGTAGCGGGCGCCAAACGGCTGCTCGCGCGCGCTACCGAATCTCGCTCGCTGGATTCGGATTCTTTGGCACCGCGCATCAAATCGTCAGTCGATAAGTATTTGTTGAAAGACGACGAGAACGCCTCGGACCAGTCTATCGCCGAGTTCATAGATGAGCTTCAAGCTACCGACTTGTGTCTGATAGTGGCTTGCGAACGGGGTGACGAAAGCGCCTGGAGCGACCTCGTCGAGCGTTTCACTCCAACGGTACGCTCGGCGGCCCGGTCAGCGAGCTCCAATGAAGACGGCGCTCAGGACTTGGCACAATCGATCTGGGCGGAGCTTTATGGCCTGCGGGAAAGCGCGGATGGAAAGCCGGCCAGCAAACTTGCCTACTATTCCGGCCGCGGCTCTTTGGCAGGATGGCTGCGGGCCGTGGTAACGCAGCTTGCTATTGATCAGCATCGCAGGCAGTCACGCACGGTGCAAACCGAAGACGACGCGGACTTTGACCGCCTGGCGCGTGGGGGTGACGGTGGCAAGGAATTGTTCCTTGCCACCGCGGCGCTCAATCCAGAGGAAGCGATTTCGGATAAGTTAGCTGGAGCCGAGATGCAAAGGGCGCTCGCGCGTTCTATAAAAGAACTCTCCGACGAAGATCGACTATTGGTGAAGCTCTACTACTTTGACGGTCTTCGTTTGCGGGAAGCGGGCAGCGTCCTGGGCGTGCATGAGGCAACAGCGAGCCGGCGCCTGACAAGAATTCACGGGGAGTTGCGAGAGCGCGTGGAAAGTACTTTGATCACTGATCTGGGTTGGACGAAGACGGAAACAGAAGGCGCGTTTGCTCAGGTAGCTTTACATCTGGAGGCCGATCTTGAGCCGCTGCTGGATGCAGGGGAGCCTTTAGCGGGGCTAAAGTAAAGGCCCCGCAACTGAAATCAGTTATGATTTGTCACGCAAAGCCCCGGGCTGCAAGCTAGTTAAGGAGATTGCGTTCTAAAGATGGCCATCAATAAGGGCATCAAATGAAGCAGACTGAAAACAAACAAATGGATCTTCTGTTAGGCGGCCTGGCACGGCGCATGGGCGCCCGCTCTGTTGCGCCTGAAGACCACTCGGCAATGCACCTGGATGCTGATGAGTTGAACTCATACGCCGAACAAGCATTGCCTGCTGCAGCGCGCGCGCGTTACACCTCGCATTTAGCAGAGTGTGGGAGCTGCCGCAAGATTGTTTCAGAGTTAACGTC
>JAIVJP010000136.1 GCA_020199975.1 Acidobacteriota bacterium | reverse complement strand
CGTAGTATAGTTGCCTGCCACCGTGCCGTTTTCGTTGCTGCGGAAGGTGTACTGACGGTAGATGGGACACCTACAAGCACAACGCCATGGGTTGAGGGGACTCAGATAGTGACGGTCAGCGATGGTAAGTTGACCGTCAACAATGCGTTAGGAGCCAGTAACAACAAGCTCTGTTTTATTGATATTTCCTCCACCACGACCGGTGGAAATAGCTCGCCGGCGACACCGACGATCACTGCACCTAGCAGTGACGGACAAATCGTCCACCCGGCCGACATTCACATGGAGACGTCGCCCAACTTCTCCGATCCCAACCCCGGCGATACTCACGTGTGCACTGATTGGGAAATCTGGACCATCTCTCCTGCGGAGCGCGTCTGGGTAGCGTCATGCATCGGTGGGCCGCAGAAGTATCACTCGCATATTGGTGATGGCCTTTTCGTGAACTCGTACGCTGGTCGAACCGAGTTCATGTACGACACGGACTACCGTCTGCGCGCTCGCTTTAAGGACAGCAGCGGCGATCCTGCCACTGAGTGGAGCGCCTGGGCCGAGCGCCGTTTCCGCACCGCTTCTCAGCCCGCCCCCGGGGGGGCTATAACATGGACGGTGAAGCAGCCGGGATACCAGGTCGAAGTCTTCGCCACTGGATTCGAGCTCCCGGTCAACATTGCATTTAAGCCCAATCCAGGACCTAATCCGACCGATGTTTACTTTTATGTAACGGAATTGTATGGCCAGATCAAAGTCGTGCGCCGCGATGGCACGGTTAGCGATTACATTAGAGGCGTGTTGAACTACCGCCCCAGCGGCATCTTTCCCGGTTCTGGCGAGCAGGGTTTAGCTGGGATAGTTGTCGATCCCGCCAGCGGTGATGTCTTCGCCAGTATGCTCTACGATCCTGAAGGGAATGTAGACGGACCGAAGTATCCCAAGGTCATGCGCTTCCGCAGCAACGAAAACGGCACGGTGGCAGGCAACTATACTACGATCCTCGACATGGTTGGCGAGGACATGTATGAATCGCACCAGATTTCCAATCTCTCCATCGGTCCTGACGGCAAGCTCTACGTGCACATGGGCGATGGCTTCGATGCGTCAACTGCGCAGAATCTGGACTTGTTCCGCGGCAAAATCCTCCGCGTGAACCTTGACGGCTCGGCCCCGACGGATAATCCCTTCTATAACGCAAGTGACGGCATCAATGCCAGGGACTACGTCTACGCCTATGGCTTTCGTAACCCGTTTGGTGGTATCTGGCGGGCTGCTGATAACTTCCACTACACAGTTGAGAACGGGCCAAGCGTTGACCGTTTCGCTAAGGTCGTGCGCGGACGCAATTACCTTTGGGATGGGTCCGACGCTAGTATGCGCAACTATGCCATCTACAACTGGTCGCCTGCTACTGCGCCCGTCAACATCGCCTTCATCCAATCCAGCACGTTTGGCGGCAGCGGGTTTCCTGCCGGTAAGATGGATCATGCTTTCGTCAGCGAGTCGGGTCCGACATGGGCGACCGGCCCGCAAGGCATCTATGGAAAGCGGATGAGTTCGTGTCAAGAGTTGTGGAAATAGATTTAGCGCATCCTTGCTTTCTTTGTGTTTCAACTCATGCCGCCAAGGCCGTTTGACGGCTCATCTGGCTTGGCAGCGCAATGTGTCGCAGCTTCTCGGCATGGCTTAAGCGCTGCAAACTCTTGGCCGCTCGCTTGACGATCTGAAAGATCAAATAAACGGCCGAGCGAGGGGAACGCAACCGCTTCATCGCACGGGTACGCAATCTGACTGAGGCAAAGATACTCTCAATTGGGTTAGTCGTGCGCAAATGTTTGTGATGCTCCACGGGGAAATCAAAATACGCCAGCATCCTGTCTAAATCATCCAACAAACATTCTGCCGCACGGTCGTACAATGATTTCCAGCTCTTCGCTAAGGCTAAGACTTTAGACCTGGCTTCCTCTCTGGTGCGTGACAGATAAACGGCGCGCAAGCTCTTGGCCGCTTCCGCGCGCTCTCGTTGCGGCAATTTGTCCAACACGTTTCTCATTTTGTGCACCCAACACCTTTGCTGTTTCGTCTGCCGCCACACCTCACCTGCGGCCGCCCAAAAGCCTAAGCTACCGTCTCCAGTCGCCAAGGCCGGTTCGTTCATCCCGCGCGCTTTCAACCTGCGCAGCACGCCGCCCCAGCTTTCTTTCGATTCCCGGAAGCCTTCCTCCATCGCCAACAAGTGCTTTTGGCCAGTGACATCGGCTCCCATCACGATTAACAAACATGCTCTTTCATCCGCGATTCCCGCCTTAATGTAGATGCCATCGACCCACACATACACGATGGGCAAACTCGCCAAGCTGCTCTTTGTCCAGTCCTCATCCTCCGCCTTGAAGCCTGCGTTGAGTCGCGAAATCGTCGAGGGCGAAAGTGCGGCCGCTTCGCCCATCAAGCACCGCAAGGCCGGTTCAAAATCACGGGTCGCCAGGCCTTCGATGAACAACTTCGGAAACACTGCATCCAAGGTCTTGGAACGTCGTTGATAGGGCTTGACGATCTCAGACTCGAAAGGCTCTTGATCAGTTGGCACGTCCGACACGCGCGGGACTTTGACTTTGATTGTTCCACTACCCACTGACAATTTTCGCTCTTGAGCGTATCCGTTGCGATAGCCCCTAAAATCTTCCTCGCTAGATGTTCTTTGATGACGAGGTCGCTCCAGATACTCGTTAACTTCTTGCTCCAATGCTGCTTGGAGCATCACTCGCGCCCCGCGGCGCACTAAAGCTTCGATCGGATCCTCATCAATTGATGAGACAGTGAAGAGCTGTTCGTTGTAGTATTCGCCCATAGCGTATCCTTTCTGTCGGTTGGCAGCCGACACGTAGTTTGTTGAGAGTCAAACAAGGATACGCTATCTCTTTTTCACAGCCTCAGCTTATTTCCACAACTTTCGATACTACCTCCATCAGCAAAAACGGGAGGTGATTGAGATGCTCTCCAACGACTATCCCGTCAGCCTGATCTGCAAAGTCGTGGGGCTGCCGCGCAGTTCTCATTACTACCGCGCGGTAGAGTGC
>JAIVJP010000135.1 GCA_020199975.1 Acidobacteriota bacterium | reverse complement strand
TGAGTGCCCTGCTGGCGCAAAGTTTCCTCAAAAGCGTTGATCTTTTCAGTATCGGTGTGTGGAGTCTTTTCAGATCGCTTGGGTTCAGGAGATCCGGCGGGAACCGGGGCCTTTGAAGTGTTGTCGGGCGCGACAGTGTTCTGGCTAAAAGTGTTAGTCCCTCCCAGCAGAACCAAAAAAGCACAGGCGAGAAACCCGGAGACGTAACTGGAGACAGTTTGCATTTTAGCCCTCCACAACGAGTAGAAGTGAGAGCCGGAGCGTAGTCTAAAATTCTGACTTAACGCAATGTTAAATCTGTGTGAAGCGGGCCAGAGAGAGTGGTTTTGCTATCGGGAAGCATCGGCTTTGAAAAGCACGGTGAGCAGAGGCGGGGCAATCAGTGTCGTAGCTACGGCCATGAAAAGGACGACCGCGTAGAGCCGCGCATCAATTACCCCGAGGCTTAGTCCGATCTGAGCGACCACAATCCCAACTTCACCGCGCGGCATCATGCCAACCCCAACCTGCGCGGCTCGCTTCAATCCGAGAGACCACGCCCCAACTCCGCAGCCAATCAATTTCGTCACGAGCGCAACCAGAGTCACGGCGAGCGCCAGCCAGACAAGCGACCAGTCGCGGAACACCAACAACTGAAGCTGCATGCCGATATTGACGAGGAAGAACGGAACGAGGAATTCCATCACTCCGTTCGTTTGGGCGTGCAGACGCTCATCACCTTCGGTAGCCTCGGCCAGCGCCATGCCTGCCAGGAACGCGCCGATGATCGCCGCGATTCCGATGAAAGATACTGCCACCGCCAGACCCAGACACAGAACCAGTCCGGCGATAAAGAGTGAGTCGCTAATCCGTAAGTTGTGGATGCGCGGCGCCACTCGGGTTACTACCCGAGCTCCGATAAGCGCCACGAACGCGGTGAATCCAATTGCCAATAGGGCCGTAGTACCAAGTTCCCAATAGTTGATAGTACCCGCCGAAGTGCTGGAGACAACTGATAGCACCAGCAGTCCAAGAATATCGTCGATCACTGCGGCCCCGAGTATAATGCGAGCCACAGACGTATTAAGCATCCCCATTGCGGCGAGCACTCGCATGGTTATGCCCACGGACGTAGCTACCAACGCCGTGCCGACGAACAACGCGCCTGTGTTTGGAGCACCCCATAGGCGCATCAGCAGCCAACCACCGAAGAAAGGTAAGACGATTCCCAGCACGGCTACGAGCACGGCAGTCTTACCGACCTGAAAAACACTCGATGGCTTTGTCTCAAGGCCAACACTAAAGAGCAGGAAGATAACCCCAATTTCGGCGAGCATGGTTATAAACTCAGACGGCGCAACCAAGCCCAGCACGCTAGGACCAATGATCACTCCGGCAAGGATTTCACCTGCGACGGCCGGTTGACGTAAGCGCTCGAAGAGTTCAGCCGCCAGCTTGGCAGCCAGGAGCATCAAGAACAGCGCCAGGAGGATTTCAGTGGTGGGTCCAATGCTCGCGGCAAAGAAGATGTTCACTATGCGACGCGTCCTGACTGGTGACAGTTCATCAGAGAGTTTGAGGCTTTCAGAGTTTCAGCGCGCGATCCACGAAACTGCACGAAGCAACACGAAATCTTTCGTGTTGTTTACTGTGTTTTCGTTGATCGGTTTTGCACGAACAAGAAACTCGGCGACTACGAATAAAGCTCTTCGATCAACTCACCGAACTTTTCGTCTATGACTCGCCGTTTTACTTTTAAGGTGGGGGTCAACTCTCCGTTATCAATCGTGAACTCATCGGGCAACAGCGCAATGCGACGAATGCGTTCATAGTCGGCAAGTTCGCTGGTCAGCGCGGCAACATCACGCTGAACCATTTTGATTGCTGCCGGGAATTGACTCAGCTCATTGCGACCTTGGGGAAAGTCTTCACCCTGCGCTGAGAGTTCCTGCTTCACGGCTTCCCATTCCGGTACGATCAGTGCCGCAGGTTGCTTGCGACCCGTGCCCACCACCACCACCTGACTAACAAACTCACTCTGTTTAAGCAGGCTTTCGATCAGCTGGGGCGCAACATATTTGCCGTTTGAAAGCTTAAACAAATCCTTCTTGCGATCGGTGATGTAAAGACGCCCACACTCATCCAGGTGCCCGACATCACCGGTAGCAAACCATCCATCCTTCATGACGGCTGCTGTTGCTTCGGGTTGGCCATAGTAGCCCTGCATCACGTTTGGACCACGCACCATGATCTCGCCATCCTCCGCAATGGCCAGTTCAATGCCGGCAAACGGCAAGCCGACTGATCCAACATGATTATTCTCGGGACGATTCGCCGACACGATGCAGGTTTCCGTGGCGCCGTAACCCTGAAGAACCGGAATCCCCGCAGCGAGAAACGAATAGGAAAGCGCGGGAGACAGCGGCGCACCGCCCGAGACAAAATATCGCAAGCGGCCTCCCACACCCTCGCGCCATTTGGAGAACACCAAACGACTGGCAATCTTCTGCTGCAGGGCCAAAGTCCTCGGCACTCGCTGGTGTTTGTCTTTCAACTCAGCGTAGCGCTGTCCCACCGCCAGGGCGCGCAGGAACACTTTGCGTTTCCAGCCTTTCTCCGACATTCCTTTCTTCACAATGCGGTGGTAGACCTTTTCGAAAAGGCGGGGCACGGCCGTCATGACTGTGGGGCGAACCTCGCGCAGGTTCTCGCCAACCTGATCGAACGATGCTGCGTAGTAGACCGACATTCCGTTGTAACAGAAGACGTAGAAACCCGTGCGCTCAAAGATGTGCGACAAGGGAAGGACTGACAAAGCCACATCGGTCGACGAGATAGGTAGTCCGTCCGTAATGGCGAGCACGTTCGAAATGAAGTTGTTATGGGACAACATCACGCCCTTCGGCTCGCCCGTTGTGCCTGAGGTGTAGATTATAGTCGCAAGATCCTGCGGCCGCACCGCATTCAGGTGCTCAGCGAATGCCACGGGCGTGTGCCGCGCCTGCTCGCGGCCTTTTTCTTCCAGGGCATCAAGACTCAGTGTCCGCTCGACACCCTCAGATCCCTCAGCGTCGAAGAAGATCAAGTTCTCGA
>JAIVJP010000423.1:2810-5883 GCA_020199975.1 Acidobacteriota bacterium | reverse complement strand
CTACCTGCGCGGTGAAAACGCGATCAAGGAACCGAAACACAGACGAGTGTTCCAGAAACGGCGCCTGACGCTGCGCGGTGCAGCCGAGCACAATCTGAAATCCATCGATGTTGAATTGCCCCTCGACATGCTGGTGTGCGTCACGGGCGTGAGCGGGTCGGGAAAATCTACTCTGATTCACGACTGCATCTACGCGGGCCTTAAGAAGCAGAAAGGTGACTGGCAAGGGCACGTAGGAGCTTTTCAAAAGTTGGAAGGCGGACCACTTGTCGATGACGTGATCCTCGTAGATCAGTCGCCCATTGGACGGACGCCGCGCTCGAACCCGGTAACTTACATCAAGATTTACGATGCCATCCGCGAAGTCTTCGCCTCAACACGCGAGGCTCGGGGGCGTGGACTCGATCCGTCGCACTTCTCCTTCAACTTGCCCGGCGGTCGCTGCGAAGTTTGCCAGGGCGATGGCACGGTTACGGTAGAGATGCAGTTTCTTGCGGATGTAGAGCTCGTTTGTGAGGAATGCAACGGCACGCGCTTCAAGCAACAGATTTTGGATATACGCTATCGCGGCAAGAATGTGCATGAGGTTCTGAGCCTGACGGTGCGGGAAGCAATCACATTCTTTCGCGAGGTCGCGAAGATCATTAATCGCCTGCGTGTCCTCGATGATGTGGGTCTGGGGTATCTTCGTCTCGGTCAATCAGCAACCACCCTTTCCGGCGGCGAGGCCCAGCGCATCAAACTTGCAGCGCATCTTTCCAAACGCACGGGCTCTAACACGCTCTACATCTTTGATGAACCAACCACCGGGCTCCACTTTGACGATATCAACAAACTTCTTGCGGCTTTTCGCGCGTTGATTGAAGTCGGGGGCTCGTTACTGGTGATCGAGCACAACCTCGACGTGATCAAGACTGCGGATTACATTATCGATTTGGGTCCGGAAGGTGGTGATGCCGGCGGCTACGTTGTGGGGACAGGAACTCCTGAAGAGATAATTAAGCTTCCGCAGTCTTATACGGGAAAGTTTCTCGGTGAGTACCTCGCCAAATCAAATGGTCATGCAGCGTAACGTTGGTCCCGTCTTATTCACACCGTGCTTTAGCTCGGTGTCCTACGCAGCGAGAGGTCCTGGAAACCGTTTAAGTAATGAGTCTAAAAGAGCAAATTGTTTCGGACCTGACAGCTTCGATGAAGGTGCAGGACGCGCCGCGAACATCCACGCTGCGAATGGTTAAAGCCGCAATGATGAATCGTGAGATTGAAAAAGGCGGCGAGCTCGACAATGAGGAGATGACGAAGCTCCTGCGATCGATGGTCAAACAGCGACTCGATTCAGTTGAGCAGTATGAAAAAGGCGGACGACGGGATCTTGCCGACAAAGAAAAAGCTGAAATCGAAATAATCGAAACCTACCTGCCGGAACCAGCTTCGCCCCAAGCAATTGAAGCAGCGGTCACTGCCGCGATATCTAAAACCGGCGCCAGCTCAATGAAGGACTTGGGCAAGGTTATGAAGGCTGCACAGTCAGCGCTTGCCGGGAAGAACGCTGACGGCCGAATGGTAAGCGAGATCGTGAAAGCACAACTGGGCGGGCTGAAGTAAAGCTTCTGGCTTTCAAGAGGCATGTCGGATCTCCTGTGAGATCCTGACATGCCTTTTGAATTAGAGTCGCGGGACGTCGGCAAGTTGGATTAGTTATCTTCTGGTCTAGGCTCTCGGTAGGTAATCTCGATCGATGGTTTGCCGTCTGTGAAATCCTTTTTCTTTGTGAAAGTTCCCAACGTGTCGCCATTGCTCTTCTTGACTACTATGCGAACAATTTTTCCGCCTTTTCTGTGTTTGGGCTTGTTTCTGTTGTCGTTGCCGCCCATGCAATCTTCCCCGTGATTCCTGCCGCAGTCGATCTCCAAAGAGCCGCCCTTAATGATGATCTCGTCGTCGCCCGGCACCGGCGGGCTGCTGACGAGCGCGAACGCGGCGAGGGCCAGCACGCAAATAGCCGCGAGGGCAATTATCAGTAAACGTAGGTGATGCATTGTTTCTCTCCTATTGTGGGGTGGAAGAACTAATGGAAGTGGGACAGACCATCTGGTCTGTCGTTGTCAAACTAACTAAGGAGCCGGCAGGCAAAATGCTTGAACCTACGCCGAACCTGCAAGTTGGTCAAGTTGTTTTCGGGATCTCTGAATGTCAGTCCGGCTGAGATAGCTTTTATAGTTTTCGCTACCCCATCGCTGCTCAAGTTTGGAAAGCAAATCTCTTGCCCGCATAGAATACTCGCGCTCCATGTTTTTGTCGCCTGAGTTGTGGCTGGCCTGAGCCGCAACCAACAGGGCGCGCCATTCGGATGCCGGTTGTCCGAGCTGGGCAAAGACCTCCTGCGCCTGCAATGCATTGCTTGATGCGGCCCTGGAATCGCCTGCGAGCAGCATGGCTTCGGCCAGCGCAAGCTGCGCTGTGGCTAGTTGGTAGGGATCGTTAAGCTTCCTGGCTACCTCCACAGCATCCTTGGCCAATTGCTTTCCCGCCGCCTTCGCGCCGGTTGAAGATTGAGCTAATCCGAGCAAACGTTTTGCTCCCGACGCGAGATCGGGAAACTCTGCACCAGCCATCGTGAGCACCGTTTCCGCCCTGGCTCTTGCGTCAGCAAAACTACCTTGGCTTAGGGCGATTTCAGCGGCAACCAACTTGACTTGAATTGATAATTTCTTATACCCACCGCCTGGCTTGTCTGCAATAGCAGCCGCTTCGTCGAGGAGGGTTTTCGCCTCCTGGTAGCGGCCGAGTTGCCAGAGAACGTTCGCGCGAGCCTGAAGATTGAACCCAATACTGCGCTGCACGCCCTGCGAGGTGTAGATAACATGAGCCTGGCGGTAATGATCAAGCGCCTCTACATACTTCTCCTGGCGAGCAAGCACGCTCCCTATTTCGGTGTGTCCCAGCGCAATCTGTGCCTGATCATTCCACTGTTGCCCAAGCTGCAGAATCTTTTCATCAGCGTTTATGGCAGCGTCGTAATCTCCCTTCTGCCGATTAGCCCGCGCCAGCAAGGCAAGGCAGTAAGAGGTCT
>JAIVJP010000423.1:0-2727 GCA_020199975.1 Acidobacteriota bacterium | reverse complement strand
CCATTGTTCCGCGCCAGGTCTACTGCTTGATTAAGGTATTCACTTGCCTGGTTAGTCTCACCCATGTCAACCGAAACGCTGCTCAACTGCAATAGGCTCTTGATCTCTTGAGACTTGTTGTCGCCAGCTCTGGCCAGCGCCAGTGCTTGTTCCAGTTGGACCTTAGCCTCTGACAATTTATTCAACTTATTGGAGAGGGCGCCACGCTGGAAGAGTACTTCCGCACGCCCCTCTAGGTTTCCCAAGGCTTGATAGATCGCTTCTGCTTTGTCGAACGTTGTCAGCGCATTGGCAATCTCTTGCTGCCGGCCGTAAAGAATTCCGAGATGCAAAAAGGGCGTGGGGTATTGTGGGTTTCGGTTCGACGCTTCCGTAAGCGTTTCAATTGCCTTCTTGGTATCGCCATTCTTCTCATAGGCTCGGCCCAAGTCTACGAGGACGTACGGTTTTTCCGCATCAGAAGCCCGCTGCGCGATCTGCTCGTAAACTGAAACAGCCTTGCCGTAATCGCGTCGGGCAGTCGCAGTGATGGCCTCCAGATAGAGTGCGTCTGATTCTGACAGCGTCAATCTGCCGCTCGAGTTTGCACGCAGTAGTGCGTCTTTCGCGCGGTCTCCATAATCCAGCTCGACCAGGGCCTCAGCGAGGCGCGCATGCGCCAGCATGTAGCCATCATCAGCAGCAATAGCCCGCTCAAAAGCCTTACTCGCTTGAAAGTAGGCGCCATCTCTGAGTCCCTTTGTTCCCACGTCGTACCATCGCTGGGCCTCGGCCGACGGCTGATGCGGTTGGGGGCGCCACCATTGCCAAGCCAGCAGGCCGGCAGCAACCGCCACCATCACACTAATGAGAATATAAGAAATCGGAATCCGGGGGCGCAGCAGAATTTGCGAGAAACTGCTAAGCGTTTTGCTATGCCTTGTGACAGCCGGGGCGGAGGGCTTCCTGATAATCGTCTGTCCGGCCCCTCCTTCTAACTTTTCCTTGATTGCTTCCAAATCATCTATTAGTTCCTCAGCCGACTGGTATCGTTTGTCCGGCTTCTTCTCTAACGCTTTGAGAGAGATAAAATCGAGTTCCCGGGGCACATGTGGGTTTATCTTAGAGGGAGCCGGTGGCTGAACGTGCAGCACGTTCGCTGCAATTTCAATGAAGCCTGTGCCCGAAAACGGTGTTCGGCCAGTGATGGCTTCATAGAGTATTACTCCGAGCGCGAACAGGTCGCCTCTTCCGTCTACAGCCAAACCCATCGCCTGCTCCGGCGAGAGATAGGCCGGGGTTCCCAGGACCACTCCGCTGCGAGTTTCGGTAGAGAGGAGAGTGACCGCTTCTGGCTGTGCACTGACAACGTGGTCTTTGTTTAACTGTTTAGCTAACCCGAAATCAAGCACTTTGACTTGCCCTTTATCGTCGATAACGACATTGGAAGGCTTGATATCGCGGTGGATGATGCCCCGGGCGTGCGCCTCGATCAAAGCCGAGGCGACATCGGCGACGATCTCAACGGCGCGTATCAGACTCAGGTCGCCTTTCAGCATCAGCTCGGTCAGGGTGCGCCCTCTTGCCAGCTCCATAACGAGAAATGGCCTGCCCTCATCTGTCTGGCCGTAGTCAAAGAGTGTAGCAATCCTGGGGTGACTCAACTCCGAGATTGCACGAGCCTCACGCAGGAATCGGGCACGATAATCATGTGTGTCTGAATTTAGCGAGGGAAATTTGATGGCAACGCGGCGTCCGAGATGTGTATCCTCTGCGACGTAAACTGTTCCCATGCCGCCCTCTCCGAGGGGTTCCAGGATGCGGTAATGTGAAACCGTCTGCCCGATCATGGACGTTGATTGATGCTCAACCGGAGTTTCCCTGCTGGCGTCACGAGATGGCCGAGACTTCAATCGGCAAAGGAAGTGTGTGCGTAGGTTAAAACAGTACGAGCGGATATTACGCTACAGCCTTGGGCTTTTCAATCACTTTTAGCCCGGGCAGTGCGCGGTGGTTGAGAACTGAAGCCGATTGCCAGCCAGCAGCTTATTGACCGTCCTATCCACTGGGCATATCATGCCGGGCCTATGAAAATCAGAACCATCCAAACGGAGAAGGCGCCAGCACCCGGAGGGCACTACTCACAAGCAGTCGTTTACAACGGACTGGTCTTTGTCGCCGGGCAGCTCTCGATCGAGCCACGGACACTGGAAAAGAAGTTGGGCTCGATTGAAGAACAAACCGAACAGGCTCTTACGAACGTGAGTGAAATACTGAAAGCTTCCGGGAGTGATCTTAGCCTCGTATTAAAGATGACAGTCTATGTCTCGGACATTGGCCTGTGGCAGCGAGTTAATGCTGTGTACGCGAGGGTGATGGGAGACCACCGCCCCGCAAGAGCCGTCATTCCGACAAAGGAACTACATTATGGTTTTCTCGTCGAGATTGATGCCATCGCAGCCACACGTGACTAGTGCTTCACTCCGATGTCCCCCAGACATCGCGGGAGGCCCGCAGCACATATATTGTAAAGTTCAGTGACGGTGCCCGTTCGCTCTCGTTGGCTCCGCCGCAATGAACAAGTAACCTTCTCAAGCTGTCGATATTCCTTTCAACTTCGCGCTCATCTACGCCGCGCTCGGCGAGAAGCATCAAGCGTTTGAATGACTGGAAAAGGCGTACGAGGAGCATTCTGTGGCGATGGATCACATCAAAAACCGGGGTGGTTCGACAACCTGCGCTCAGACC
>JAIVJP010000422.1 GCA_020199975.1 Acidobacteriota bacterium | reverse complement strand
TTTCGGTTCGGTGCGAATTATCGGTATGTAGCCCGTTCCGTATCGCTGGGAACGGACGGAGCGCAGGTTGAGAGTCTCAACTCCAATTCACTTTCCATGTCCCCGCGAGACATCTTTGCACCGTCCGCGCCCGCTTCAATCACCATTGCCGCCGCCCCCGGTAGGTTATCGATCTTCTTCCCTGCAAATCCCGAACCCGATGTGGCGGGCTATGAAATCTATCGCTCCACTGATCCGGATCTGCCGAAAGAGCGCTGGACGAAGGTGACACCCGCACCGCTGACAAAGACGACCTTCCTGGATGAGAACGTTGAATCAGGAAAGCGCTATTACTACTACATTAAAGCAATCGATCAGACCGGCAATGTCAGCCCTCCATCTGAGGTTGTTTCGGAGAGTGTGCCTTAAGTCGAAATGAAGTTGTGTCGAGCTACACATGCCACGTTTGAGCAACCCCGATTTGGGGCCATTGAAGGTAACACCGTGCACGTATTCGAAGCCGGAGTTTCGCTGGAGGCTCTTCCGACATCGCAAAGCAGCCATACTGTTTCTCTGGAAGAAGTGACGCTGGTTGCCCCTGTTACGCCTTCGAAGATCGTTTGCGTTGGTCGCAACTATCGAGAGCACGCCGCCGAACTCGGAAATAAGATGCCCGAAGAACCTTTGCTGTTCTTGAAGGCGCCTTCCTCGGTGATCGGTGATGGAGACACGATTGAGCTGCCCGGGGAGTCGGAGAGGGTTGAGCACGAAGGAGAGTTAGGAGTAGTTGTCGGTCGCCGAGCTCGTCACATCTCTGCTGACGAAGACCCTTTGAGCTACGTCCTGGGATACACGTGCGTCAACGATGTAACTGCCCGCGATCTGCAGCGCAAGGACGTGCAGTTTACGAGGGCGAAATCGTTCGATACCTTCTGTCCGGTCGGGCCGGTAATCGTCCGCGACATCAACTCTCTGGATGTGGAGGTTACCACGCGCCTCAACGGCGACATAAAGCAACGGGCACGCACATCGACAATGGCTTTTTCAGTTCCCTTCTTAATCAGGTATATCGCCGAAATCATGACGCTCTATCCCGGAGATCTGATTGCCACCGGTACTCCCGCCGGCGTCTCCCCGATGAAGCACGGCGATGTCGTCGAAATAGAGATTGAGGGGATCGGTGTACTTCGAAACAAAATCAATTGACCTGAACCTGATGATCACGGTTCGGGCCCACAAATACGACGGCTCGGAACATCGCAGCTGGAATGCGAAGGTGCTACGACAAGAAGGATCATTGCTTGTTCTCGATGCGATGTTCGACAAGGAAATTAAACACGACCTGCTGGGCACCATTGCCTCTGGAACGAAGAGCATTGAATATTATTGGCTGGACCGCTGGTACAACATTTTTCGCTTCGCTGAGCCGACCGGGGAGTTGAGAAGCTACTACTGTAATGTTAACGTCCCGCCGGCGTTCGATGGCCAGGTTCTTAGCTACGTGGATCTGGACTTAGACATATTGGTCGAGCCGGACCTTTCGTACCGGGTAGTTGATTTCGACGAATTTGACCGAAATGCGGACCGCTTCGGGTATTCCGAAGACGTTCAAACAAAAGCCAGGCAGGGACTTGAAAGACTGGTGGAACTAATCGAAGCGCGAGCGTTCCCCTTTACCGACGCCGAGCTCGAGGGAAATGACGACTTAGTCTCGATTTCAGTATGAATTCAAAGCAACAGCCAAAGCAGTCCAAGTCCAAACTTGAAACGCTGAACGAACGGGCACAGCAGGCCGAGATCGGAGGCGGTGCAGAGCGGGTCCAGAAGCAGCATGCTGCAGGCAAGATGACTGCTCGTGAACGAGTTGA
The DNA here is from genome assembly GCA_020199975.1 of Acidobacteriota bacterium. Taxonomy (GTDB): domain Bacteria; phylum Acidobacteriota; class Blastocatellia; order Pyrinomonadales; family Pyrinomonadaceae; genus PSRF01. The sequence goes on along the minus strand of JAIVJP010000422.1, from coordinate 1,227 downwards.
TTTTCTTCTGGACGAAGACACGTTCGAGGAATTTGACAAGCTCGTTGTGCATCGCTCACGCGACTTCGGTCTCGACCAGCAACTCTACCCGGGTGATGGTGTTATCACGGGCCACGGTTTGATTGATGGTCGTCGTGTGTTTGTCTTTGCTCAGGACTTCACTGTTTTTGGCGGCTCACTTTCCGAGACTCACGCGGAAAAAATTTGTAAGGTGATGGACCTGGCAATGAAGGTTGGGGCTCCGATTATTGGCCTCAATGATTCAGGAGGGGCCCGCATTCAGGAAGGTGTGTCGAGTCTCGGCGGATATGCCGACATCTTTTTGCGTAACACGCTGGCGAGCGGAGTTGTTCCGCAGATAAGTTGCATCATGGGGCCTTGCGCGGGGGGAGCTGTGTATAGCCCGGCGATCACTGATTTCAACATAATGGTTAAAGATACGTCCTACATGTTCATTACCGGACCAGACGTAATCAAGACGGTCACTCATGAAGACGTAACCAAGGAGGAATTAGGGGGAGCGATGACTCACAATCGTGTTTCCGGCGTCGCGCATTTCGCCGCAGATTCAGACGATCATGCGCTGCGGACGGTCCGCGAACTGCTTTCATTTATCCCCTCAAACAATCTTGAGGATGCACCGGCGCTGAACTCCACTGACTCCCCCGAGCGAACCGAAACTGCACTCAATACGATCGTTCCGGAGGCTTCGAACCAGCCATATGACATCCGCGGCGTCATTAATCTGATCGTTGACGACGGCTACTTTTTCGAAGTGCAGCAGCACTGCGCGCCCAACATCTGCATAGGGTTTGCTCGATTGGATGGCCGCTCGGTCGGGATTGTTGCGAATCAACCCGCGTATTTGGCCGGCGTGCTCGATATCGATGCCTCCGTCAAAGCGGCCCGGTTTGTGCGGTTCTGCGACTGCTTCAATATTCCCCTGGTAACGTTCGAAGACGTACCGGGATTTTTGCCGGGAGTCTCACAGGAGCATGGGGGGATCATAAGACATGGCGCAAAACTACTATATGCGTTTGCGGAAGCCACCGTTCCGAAAGTGACTGTGATAACTCGCAAAGCGTACGGTGGGGCCTATTGCGTGATGGCCTCCAAACACATTCGCACAGACCTGAATTTTGCCTGGCCTACGGCAGAGATTGCCGTAATGGGTCCCGAGGGCGCCGTGGGTGTGCTCTATCGGCGAGAATTGAATGAGGCTAAAGA
>JAIVJP010000134.1 GCA_020199975.1 Acidobacteriota bacterium | reverse complement strand
GACTATGAACTTATGGCCGACGAGTCACTGATGCAGGATGAAGTCGAAGTACGTTCAAACTGACCCACTAGCGCCTGGTTCTACTGCCTTCTGCTTTACCAACCAACGCGCTACAATCGACATTGCGGTAGAGCTTGTATGCTTTAACCGCAGCCAGTGTGCCTGGCGCATTAGAGCAGGCCTCAATGAGTGCCGATTGCCGATTGCTAATTGAAAAGCACGTCTTCCGGTTAACCGACTGGTTACTGTGGTTACAAATCGTTCTACCAATTGGCAATTGGAAATCGGCAATTGGCAATCGCGATCGCGTAAGACTCCGCTGGAAGGTAGTTCTAAGAAGTGTTCCTCTTAATCCTCGATTCGCTTGGCAGCACCGAACTGTTTTTCATCTTGGTGATGGCTCTTGTCTTTTTTGGTCCGCGGAAATTGCCTCAGCTGAGCCGCTCCTTGGGAAAAAACATTGCCGAGTTTCGTAAGGCCTCGGAGGATTTTAAGCGCACGTGGGAGCGCGAGGTCGCGTTCGAAGAATCTCATCTTGACGCTATCAGGGCGCCGTCGCAGCAACCCGAGGACAACTCGATATTGAACTCAGAAAACCAACCCAGACAGTTTCCGGAGTCGATGATCGAACCAGTACCTGCCGCGGAATCAGTAGGCCGGCAACCGATGTCGAACACTCCAGATTCTTCCGCCCTCTCCGTCGAAGCAGACGAGACCAGAGCCGACCCGATCAAGTCGGAACCACCGCGGAAACAAGATTGGTTGTGAATCGCGACGAACCATATCGATGTCAACTCTCTTGAGGGCTCGTCAGATAGGCGAGGGTGAAGAAGAAGAACTTGGCGGTCAGATGTCCTTTCTGGATCATCTGGACGAGCTGCGCAAACGTCTGATTCACTCTATCGTTTTTGTCTTCGTTGCCACGTCCGTCTGTTGGTTTTTCTCAGATCGCATTTACAGTTTTCTGGCCGTGCCGGTCGAGCGTGCCCTGGCCGAGGCCCAACGACGCCAATTGCCAATTGCGGGACTGACAGGAAACGAAACGATACTCGGGCTAAGTTCTCTGAAGGAAAACGATCTGGGACGCTACGTCTTCCCCGAAGAGACCAAGCTGGGAACCAGCGTCATCCCGGTGGGGGCTTCGGTGACAGCACGGGTGGCGAAGGATGCACAGGGACAGTTGGGGCTATTTACAGATGAGCCGCTCTACGCCGGCAACACTGTGATTCCCAAAGGAGTCAGGCTCCCGGTCGATTTCACATCACTGCCGCAGGCTTTCTCAGGAATCAACGATAAGCTAATAGTTACCACGGCGTTGGAGCCGTTCTCGCTTTACATAAAAGTCTCGCTGTACGCCGCGCTTTGTTTATCAGTTCCCTTCCTACTGTGGCAGATCTGGGCCTTCGTCTCGCCGGGTCTTTATCCGCACGAGCGCGGATACGTCACCCCGTTTATCGCACTCTCGTCGGTATCTTTCGTGCTGGGAGCCATGTTTGCCTACTATGTGATTTTCCCGCCGGCGGCGAAGTATCTGCTGGGACTTGGTCAAGACTTTCGACTGCTGCTAAAGGCAGACGACTACTTTGATTTTATTATCATTGTAATGCTGGGAATGGGAGTGGTTTTCCAGATGCCGGCCGTAAGTTACGTCCTTTCTCGGATCGGACTGTTAACTGCCGGCTTTCTGGTGCGCTCCTGGAAGACGGCGGCGATAGTCATGCTGATTGCGGCGGCACTGCTTTCGCCCACCAGTGGTATCCCTAATATGCTCCTGTTCGCGGCCCCGATGCTTGTTCTTTATGTCGTTTCCATATTTGTAGCCTGGATTTTCAACAGACCGCGCACCGCCACCTAGTTCACGCCGGAAGCCTTAAGACCAGCATTTACTGGGTTTTTTCACGATTTAGGGGCAACTTACCCGCAGACTTCTGGCATCTTGACTACGGTTCCCGACGAACCTAGAATCCTTTGCTTCTGCGCCGGGCCGGCACCGCCGCCGTGATTCTCGTTTAGCTTGTTCAGCTTCAATAGGAGTTCCGAATGTCTTACCCCAAATTAGCACTTCGTTTGGCTATCATTCTGTCTGTCTTGAATTCAGTTCCATTCTTGTTTGGCCAGGATTCCCGATCAGCTCAGGACCCGTCCCAGAAGTCTCGCAATGTCAAACCTGAGCTCAAGAAAGCTTACAAGGACTGGTTAGACAAGGATGTTACGTACATCATCACAGACGAAGAGCGAAAAGCTTTTAAGAAGCTGGCGACGGACGACGAACGCGAGCGATTCATCGAGGAGTTTTGGCGCCGTCGCGATCCCGATCCCGACACGGACGAAAACGAGTTTAAAGAGGAATACTACGAGCGCATCGCTTACGCGAATGAGCACTTTGCTTCGGGAATTCCGGGATGGAAGAGCGATCGCGGGCGTATCTGGATCATGTATGGAAAGCCTGACGGGCGAGAGACACATCCGATGGGCGGATCGTACGATCGGCCCTCATACGAAGGAGGCGGTTCTACCTCAACCTACCCATTTGAAACCTGGTTCTATAGATATCTTCCCGGCGTCGGATCGGGAATCGAGATCGAGTTTGTTGATCCCACAGGCAGCGGCGAGTATCGCCTCGCCCGCAACCCTAACGAGAAAGACGCCCTCCTGAATATTCCGGGAGCCGGTTTGACCCTGTCAGAGCAACTGGGCTTGTCAGATAAGGGCGATCGGATTTCCGGACTCGGCGGCACGGGATTAAGTAATTACCAGAGGGAGCAGGACAGTCCGTTCTCGCGTCTGCAACTTCTGAAAGATTTGAGTCGACCTCCGCAAGTGAAGTTTAATGACCTGGCGACCGCCGTTAACACGGGCGTGGTCGAAGAGAACCCTCTCAACTTCGACATTCGGGTCGATTTCTTTCGGCAGTCAGACGAGCGCGTGATTTCGGCTTTCACGATCCAGACCGAGAATAAAGACCTTGTATTTCAGGATAGCGGCGGACTTCAGCACCGGAAGACGTGTCGGCATCTTCGAAGATCCGGTAATCACAACCGCCACAACTCAGGAGCTCACGGAAGCGAAAGATCGTAAATCCGCTTATCAGAAGGCGGTAGCTTTGGCCCCGGGGACCTACAAAGTGGACGTGATTGTGCGTGATGTGGTCTCGGGAGCAACCGGTATCCGCCACGTGGGCTTTACTGTTCCCAGGTATGACCCTGCAAAGCTCTCTACCTCCACGCTAATCCTGGCGGCCAAGTTGCAGAGCCTGGTCGATCAACCAGCCGTGGGGCAGTTTGTGATAGGTCAGACGAAAGTGATCCCGAACGTTTCGGGAACTTATCATCGCGGCCAACCGGTGGGAGTATATATGCAGGTTTACAACGCCGGCATCGATCAGACGACTCTGCGTCCCTCAGTGGATGTCGAGTATGCCCTCCTCAAAGACGGCAAAGAGTTAGGCAAACAGGTGGAAGACTGGCGCGGCATGAGCGACGCCGGTCAACGCCTAACGCTGGCTCGGCTGATTGATTCGAGCCCACTGACGCCGGGCGAATACGAACTAGCAATTCGCATCCGAGATCGCGTCAGTGGACAGACTCTGTCGCCTTCTTCCAAGTTTACGGTTGTGCCATAAGTCGTGTCCGATAGCTTGGAATCTAGTTAAGGGTTCATACGATTTTCAGCCCTGGGGTTGGCTGGTCTTTCCTGGTAATCTGGCTGACAGGCACCAAATGCAACCGTGATACGAAACCGGGTGAATGGATTGATCAACCGTTCACCCCCTTTTTTGTTTAGGCTTCGCGACTCAGTGGTACGTTTCTCTTACCGTACTTAGCTTCATGTTACCCTGGACTGAATTCCCCCGGCGGTCCACCACATCTACTTCAAAACCTGGATAAGACGGGCGAAATCTCGTTGCCTTCCAGTTCTCCACGGTGATGTCGTTCTCAGCGGCTCGGTGATAAGTGTATTGCGGCAAACCCATCCGGTCGCCACGTACGTCCGCTCCGTGTAGATGAAGAACTCGCACACGGAAGCCCTCGACGCGTCTAATTTTTCTCTCAACATTTGCTACCGTAGACATCACTCAGACATACTTTTCGCTGCGGATTATAACGGAATTCGGGTACCAAGTATTAGCGAACTCACTAGATCCAGCGCGACTAAGGGTCTGTGTGAAGCACCAAAAAAGGGCCGACGATAATTTGCAGGTAAGATGACGGAGCTTGAGCCGTCCTATGAGGATCGCTGAGTTTCCACAGAGCCTCAGTAGTGACCTGATTCGAGCAGCGCGGCCCTACTCTGACGGTCTAAACACGATCCACGATATCACACGAATTAACACTAAGTGTTAGAATGCCGCCGAATGAAGAAGATCCACTTAACAGGTTTAACTCAGGAGGAGTTGGTTTCGTTTGTCGAAGAACTCGCCGAACCGGCCTATCGTGGGCGGCAGATCTTCGCCGCGCTGCAGCATCGGCGACTGCGCGCTTTCGACGATGTGACCGACCTGCCAAAAGACCTCCGCGCAAAGTTGCAGGAACAGGCGACTGCATCCAGTCTTACAGTTGAATCTCGT
>JAIVJP010000133.1 GCA_020199975.1 Acidobacteriota bacterium | reverse complement strand
GAACAATCCTCAATGTTCAGCGAACAATCGTCAATGTCACGCGAACAATGCCCAATGTCAGCCGAACAATCGCCAATGTTCAACGAACAATCGCTACTGTCAGCCGAACAATGCCAAATCTCACCCGAATAATCCCTTAATATCCTATTTCTTTGGACCGGGGATTGCCTTAAATTGAGCCGGCGTCAAATTCTTGTGACCCACGGACTGACCAATCGAGACCTTCCCCGTCGGCAGCTTGGAACCGTGCGGCCACAAGTCAAAAATGATTCCGTCGGTCGTGGACACCAGATCGGCCACTTCTTTTGCTTTATCAGCGGGAAGATCTAATACCTGAACCCGTCCCGTGGCGATCTCTTGCGTGTGATCGTGCCAATTCTTGTTCCATTGCGTCAAAGGAATCGTCGCACGCGTGATGCTCTTTGCAATAATATACTCGATCTGCACCAAGTGGGCATTCGGTTCTGTTGATAAATAGATGAGACACTCGATCATCGGCTCTGGCGAAACGACTTTACAATAGTGGTGGAAGGGGCCCATCACTTTTCCACCTACCACATGAGGGGCAAGAACGTGAACATTGTATCCGTCTGACGGAGCGCCCGTCTTGGCCGCTGGTGCCTCTTGGGCAAAAACCGGACTAACAATAGCAACAAGAAACAGACTAACTATTTTGAACATTTACTTTTCCTCCTTTTCAACTTGTGATTCAAACATTGATCATTGGATTGGACGGTTACCCGACGCCCGGCATCACCGGCCGCGACGAACCGCAGAATTAAAGCAAGTCTCGCGCATGAGAGCTACGCTATTCGCGGTCAGGTGCATGCCGTTGTTAGGCGCGGCGGGGTTTGGAAATCGGAATCAATCGGTTCCGCTCCGGCTATCTTCATTTGAGGCTGTGCCGGGATGAAAGGCTCTAGTCGGTTCGACCTCTCTGCTCTGCTGCATATTATCAGCAAGCGCCACTGTCGGAGCAGATGCGTCTGGCGATTCTCTCACCAGAGGCATACCATCATGGCGACAGAAGCTTAGCGTCTCATCCGCATAGACTCGTTGGCATGTGGAACAGCGTTTCATCGCCACCCATAGCCCTTCCTGCTTTCGAGCGACTGCTTTCTGTTCCGTTCCGAGAAAACGCCGCACCTCTGTGATGAATTTCTCCCAAGCTGGCTCGCCTTCGAGCAGTAGGTGATTTCTGCCTTCAAGTGGGACGAAGCGTGCGCCGGGGATTAATGCAGCGATCCGACGACCTTCCTCGAAAGGAGCTACCGCTTCACTACGACAGTGTAGCACCAGCGTCGGAACCTTCACCTGCGGCAGGAGATCGAGCACGTCTATGTTGCCTAACTCCCTGAAAAGTCTGGCCGCATTTTCGGGCGATGTTGAAACACGCTGAAGGTCATTGAACCATTGCATTTGTTCGGGCGTCGCGTCAGGCATGTAGAGCGTCGTCCAGAGTTGCCGAAAGGCGGGATTGTCTTGGCCCCAGCCTAGTCTGGTGAGTGTGAGCTGAGCCTGCCGCCGCTCGATCTCTTCGGCCGGCGCTCCGCGCTTTGCCCAACCGAGAGCATAAGCGCCATACAGGATGAGGTGAGAGACTCTTTCCGGGTGTCGGACAGCGTAAGCGATAGCTACGGCGCCGCCCTGAGAAATCCCCAGAAGGGAGAAGCGGCTCAGGCCCAGAGCGTCCACGACAGACTCCAGGTCGCCCACAAATGACTCGAATGAAAGCTCTTCGGCAGCCCAATCCGAAAGCCCATTCCCGCGCTCGTCGTACCTGACCAAAAGATGATTATGCGCAAATTCTTCGAGCAAGTGGCGCCATACAGGGCTTCGCCAATCGAACTCTAAATGGTTAAGCCAATTTGCGGCTTTGACGAGCGGCGGTCCTTCGCCCACCGTGGCGTAGGCGATGCGAACGCCGTCGGGAGTCGTGCAGAAGTGAATTTCCTGTTCCATAGCAGAGCAGGGGAATAGAAGTCACCAGCGCATATCCATCTGATACTCGCTCACCCTCATGGATGCATTAGCTTACTACATTCAGCCTCCAAATTATATAAAGAGTTGAGTGTTTTACTATGTCAGAGGCAAGCACCTAACTTATGATTGAGTGAAATGGTTCCGCGTAAGCAACAAACTTTGTGTATTATCAAGAATCGTTCTCGATAAAACCCACATTGGTCTATTATCTGGAAGCATTCCAGATAACGCCCGGCATCATCCGCCGCGACGAACCGCAGAATTAAAGCAAGTCTCGCGCATGAAAGCTACGCTATTCGCGGTCGGGATGCATGCCGTTGTTAGGCGGCGGCTAATATACGGGCTAGCCATTCTGCCAGCCAGGGTTCGTCACGTCACGCGGGTCGAAGTGATTTTCCTGCTCGATGATCTTCCCCTGCTCATTCACATTGAATCGGTCGGCAACGCGCAAGGCGGCAGGTGGATCCACAGCCTTGATCGTGACTTCGGCTTCAGTGATGATGCCCGTCAGCGACTCATTGAAGTAATGGTCGAGGACTTTTACTTCCACGCCTTCCAAGGCAGGCTCTAGCGGCTGCCACCATTGCGCCCGCACGGCATCTTTACTCTTCACTGGGCGATGAACGCCACCGGGGCAGAGCGGTGCGCGTAAAGAAACGTTGTCATCGAAAGGGATTGCCGAGAAATCCTTCCGTCTTAAACCCTCGAAGTATGCTTCGGCAGCAGCCCGGAGTTGCTCTCTCCGCTTGGTAATTTCTCTCTCTGTGCTCATCACTCGATTCCCCCTCAAAAGTATAGTGGCTGCGAAAGTCTTAGCACTACATTCAACCAGACGCTAACGCCAGGCATCAGCGGCGCACAGACCGACGACAGCGCCAAGCCTCGCATGACAGGCACGCTACTCGCGCGTCCGCTGCCTGCCGTTGTTAGGCGCGACCCAATTTCACGACCTTCGAGCAGGGGACTGACCCACTATGCGCTGCACTGGCTCAGCCTTTATCCACTCTGGATTTCGAGCGGGAAGACGGTGTCCATGATTGAAGCCCCGCCGTCCACGTGGATGATCTGGCCCGTGATGAAGCTCGCCTCATCCATGCACAG
>JAIVJP010000421.1 GCA_020199975.1 Acidobacteriota bacterium | reverse complement strand
TGGCAAGACTGATGAACAGGCTAATAAGCAGGCTTGTGAGCCGGGTTATGAATGGGCTCCTCATTTTCCACGCTCCTTTACTTCGTTCTTAGCGGATTCTTTCGCCTTTGGCGCCAGGGTGACGATAGTGCGGCTTTCGTCGCGGAAATACCTCGCGGCGATATCGCGTACGTCTTGCCGGGAGATGGTTTCCATAAGCTCCGCCAGCTTATCTATAGTCTCCGGCGTACGGCGCAGCGAGACGAACGGCGCGAGCGTGGAGGCGATAGCATTAGAACTGTCCATGGCCATCGCGAAGCTATAGCGAAGCCGCGAACGTGTGGCGGCCAATTTCTCTTGGGGAATCAGTTCGGTTGAGTAGCGTTTGAAAGTCGCGAGAATCTGGTCGCGAACGTAGTCAATGTCCTTAGGATCTTTGACCCGCGCCAGTACGACGAACAACTCCGGATCCATCTGGTTGCTGAAGTCCGGTCCCAAAACATCCACCTTTTGTTCCGATAAAACAAGCTTTTGATAAAGGTCGGAGTTCTCTCCGAACGCGACCTGCGCTAACAGGTCAAGGGCCATCTTGTCTTTGTTAACGTCTGAATACGCCGGACCACGGAAGGCAACAGCGACGATCGGCAAGGTCGGTGACGGCCAGTCAACGTGCGCCTTGCGCGGTTCGGTCTGCTTCGGCTCGGCCGGGATTTTCGCCACATAGTCACCGCGTTTCCAGTAGCCAAAATATTTCTTGGTCAGGTCCAGGGCTTGGGCGCGCGTCACATCGCCGACGAGCACGACGGTGGTGTACTCGGGACGGTAGAAGCGCTTGAAGAATTCCTGACTGTACTCAAAATGATTTGGCATGTCCTGAATGTCTTTTAGGTAGCCCATGGTTGTATGTGAGTAGGTGTGCGTTTTGAAGGCGGTCTCCCGCAGCACCTCGTAGAGCTTGGAAAAGGGATTGGCGCTGTTCTTGTCGTACTCACCTTTGACCGCCAGCGACTCGGTCTGAAATTCCGGCAGGGCGTATTTCAAACGAATGAAACGGTCGGCTTCCATCTTCATGATCTCGTCCAGATCGTCCTTCGAGAAAGTCGCGTGGTAGACGGTGCGATCGTCTGACGTGTAGGCATTGGTCTCTGCACCGGCGCGTTTGAAAATTGCTTCGCGCTGGTCGGCGGTATAGTTTTCACTGCCGCGAAACATCATGTGTTCGAAAAAGTGTGCGAAGCCGCTCTTGCCTGGCTCTACCTCGTTGCGCGAACCAGTCTGAACGACGATATAGAGAGCGACCAGATTCGGATAATCCGTCGGCACAGTTATTAATCTCAAGCCGTTCGGAAGATCATCGGTGGTGTAATTGTATGGAAAGAGTTTGCGCGATTTCTGCTGAGCCAGGGCCATCACTGGCACGCAGATCAACAAAGACAGGATGATGATTAGTCTCATTCTTCATTACCCTCAACTAACCAAATTTGATCACTGGGAAGAGTGCTTAGTATACACTTACATCAATAACGTCTCCACCCGGTGTGCGTGGACCATATCCTCGCAAGGAGACCATGCGAAGATCGTGAAGCGACCATCCACAGAGGCTACGAGCGCCACGCAGTCAGGTTGATCCTGTACGAATTGCGCCGCCGAAAGGTGTCGGGTGCCGCCGAGTTCCAGCGGGTGAACGACGGTGGCCACGCCATCTACGATTGGTTCCGTCACGATTACCTGCTCGACCTGTGCGCCGCCGTGACGACGACCGATCTTGGCGCCGAACGCAAGCAGCTCATACTGATCGCTGATGAGGGCCGCGCCATCGACGGCTGTTAGACCCGCAATCCCGTCTACCGCATCGATGAATGCCTCCTGCCAGGTGGGCTGGCTCTTCTCAGCCGCGCTCAGCCGCATCAGCGCTGCCAACTCTGAGAAGGGAGGCGTAACCAGATACGAAACTGGTTGCAAGATCGACTGCCGCCATGTCTCAGAACGCTGAGGTACGACCAGCAATGAGCCACCGCGCCCGTGGGCGCGCATAGAAACCGACAGTTGCACCAGCACATTCACGGAGTCGGACTTCGACGTTCGCGAGCCGAAGTCGAGCAGCGAAGTGACTAGCTCCGGGCAGTCGGGTAAACCCGAACCCGCTTCGTCCACCATTTTTATCTGGTCGCCTTTGAGTACCGCGACGTTGACATACTTGCCTTGCTCCTGGCCACGCCGGTACTTGACCACCAGCAGGCCTGGTTCTATCACCTCCAGCACGAAGCAGAGTTTGGGGATCGAACGGGTGGTGCCCCAGACGCGGAGGTCAGAACTTCCGTCATGGTCGCGCCAGACTCCGAGATGGATTCCGGGACGTTCAACGGCAGGTGCCAGCCGCGAAAGTACGGGTGGGGTAAGCGGGAACCGTCGCTCAAACGTGAGCGGCTGTCCCGCCTGCTCTGGGGGGAGAAAAGCGAGTGATATTTTCGGAGCGTAACCTTCTTCGCGCCTGAGACTGGCCCAGAACGCGGCGTCGATAATGGCCTCGACCGCTGCCGCATCAGGCTCCGGCGCCAATTGCTGTCGGCTGCGCTGTCGCGCCTCCGCGAGATGGCTAGCGAAGTATGCCTCGACAGTCGCGGCAACCGCTCGAGCTGCTGGATACGCGGGCAAAGTCATAGTGTCAAGGTGCTCAGACATTTATTCGGATCGGTTAATCCATTACATTCGCTCGCCGGGGTTCCTCTAAGACCTGGTCCGGCATCTCCAATATCTCTTCCCAACCCGAATTATCGGCGCGCATTTGAGCCGTGAGATCGTCGCGAAGTTTTTGTAGTTTTCCGCTGAGGGTATGGGGATAGTTGTTGATGTCGGCAAATCTTTTGCGCTGCTCTTCGACAAATGCTTTCTGTTTTTCAATAGACGGAATTGCAGAATACTGGCCATTCTCCCAGAAGGGAAGTAACAGACGTTCGACCCGCGCGGTGCCCGGAATCTGAACCTCCTCGTCGTCCAATCCAGTCACGTCGCCCGAGTAGTTTCCCTGCTCATCGATGCCCCGAAACACCTGCAGTCGTCCCGGCAGCGTGATCTTTTCAAGCGAGTTCGACGCTTTCAAGGTTGGCTGACCTTCGATGAGACATTGTT
>JAIVJP010000132.1 GCA_020199975.1 Acidobacteriota bacterium | reverse complement strand
GCTGCGGCCCGTTCACGGGCTAGTGGGTCGTCGGCCGGCGGCGTCCTGGGCTCACGCCCGAGGCTTTATGCTTTCACCTGCTCCGCAGGCTTCCAGTCAGACGCAAGACTTTTACCGCTACCTACTTTCGAATGGCGTCGCTTCATCGCAACGTTCTACTTCCTTCAGACCGTGGTAACCTTACCCCATCAAGGTTCAGCACATTCTGCTTCTCTCTCTCAGGCAACTGAGCATAGAGCTCGACAAACGCAGCATTGGTCCAGCCAAAGCCAATCTCATTGGACTTGTAGCCAAACTTTAAACCCGCACTGACCTCCGATTCGCGTCGCTGGACGTCATACTTCTCCACAATTGTGTTGTGCTGGATGAATTCCTTCAGAATCATGGAAAGAAAATTAGCCGTAATGCGATCGGCTTCTCTGTTATATCCATAGCGGCGCAACCCCTGGATGGCGATCATCTCCGTGGGCGCCCAGCCAAAAGGGGCATCCCATTGACTACCCGTCACGTTGGTGCTGGTGAGAAGTCCACCTGGTCGTTCGAAGAGATGAAGGTTAGCTACAATCCGGGCCGCCTGCCTCTTATCGGCAACGCCAACCCAGAGCGGATAGAAGGTAGTCACGAACGGATAGCGCCGCACCTCCTTCTTATCAAAGTTGTAATCGTAGTAAAGACCGTCCTGTTCATCCCACATCAAGCGATTGATTCTTTGACGCCGCTCTTCAGCGTTATTCGTCCAGACGCGGGCCTGGCGAGCGCGGCCAAGTATTCTTAGAATCTCTGCTGTATCCGTCTCCATCAGATAGAGCAACGAGTTCAAGCACACTGGATCGTAATGGATGATATCGACGTTGAAAGGCCCGAATCGATTCGAGGGATCGAAGCCAGATTCGCGCATCGACCGGTCTCCTTTGTAGAAAAGCTCCGTTAATCGGTCCTTGCCTTTGTCGTAGTACTGGCTTAGATCGTAGTCTTTGACATCATGTGTGCGGTAGAAGTCTTTGACGAGATCGTAATGGTCTCGTCCTTTGTCGTCGCGTTCACCCGATAGAACCTCCGGTGCCGGACCGTCACCCAGGTCATAATAGCGTGAAAGACCGGTCTGCTTTGTGAGGTGTGGTTCTTCGATCCAGAAACGATAGTATTTCTCGATGGCCGGGACAGTTGCTCGCAGCCAGGAAACATTTCGCTGCTTGCGGTAAACGTTTAGGATCATCTGAGTTAAAAACGGCGGCTGTGAGCGCGAGAGGTAATAAGTGCGGTTGGCGTTTAGGATTTTCCCATAATGATCTATCTGGTAAAGAAAGTTATCAACCATGTGCTTTGCCAATACCGTCTCATTATCCCGCACCAGCCCAACCTGGGTGAAATAACTGTCCCAACCATACATCTCATTGAAACGCCCACCCGGCACCACATAAGGGTAAGGCAAATAAAGCAGACCGTGCTCACGCACCTCGCTCGGTTCATTGGGCAGTTGCCGAATATCGATTGTGGCAAAATCTTCTGCCGACATCTGAGCGCGTAGGCGCTGTTCGATCAGCTTGATATTCTCCCGGCGAGAAACATAAACGGGCCAGCGCCCGTCAGTCATAGCCGTGAACTTTGGATCCGGTGCCGCCTTGGCAAGCTGCGCGCTCGAGCGTGTCAAGGTATACCAGCTTTGCTTGATATATTTTTGGATAGCCCGCAGCTGCTCCGCAGATGCTTTGTCTGCCGCTGCTTCGGATGAGGCGAGAGAGGAAGAGATCAGTAAAAGCATAGTTATGAGAAAGAAGAGATGCTTTCTGGCTTTTAGTTTCTCTGTCATACTCATGTTTCTCCTTAGGCCGCTACGTTGACTGGCACTAATCTAAGCCTCCAACTACGAGAGAGTCGATACTTCGGCTTGGTGGCTGTAAGCATAGTTAAATATTGGATTGTGAACAACAAATTCCTGTAGGCGAACTGCTTCGGAACAAGTGCTGACGGATTGATTTAGACGCGAGAATCGGGTTTGGATACTGAGGCAGTTTGGTTCCTCTCAACCACAGAACCGGGGAGCGGTAGCGACCGGGTAAGTCTCCGCGAGAGTCAAGCAAAGTGAATTCACTATTCCACTAGGTTTGAGTGACGCCGCATATTGATCCGGTCGCTCCTCGGTTCTGATGTGGTTGAGTGACCTGCAATTGTTAAACTGCACCAGTACCGGGCTTTGTCATTAAAGGAAAGGACAAGTGGCAGACCTTCAGCTTAAGGGCGTATCCAAGATCTACCCGGGAAACATTTGCGCCGTCGCGCCCACGAGCGTTGAAATCGAGGATGGCGAGTTCGTCATTCTCGTGGGCCCATCAGGTTGCGGGAAATCTACCCTGCTGCGCATGATTGCTGGATTGGAGACAGTTTCGCTGGGAGAAATCCATATCGGTGGCCGGCTGATTAACAATGTCCCGGCCAAGGATCGGGACATCGCCATGGTCTTCCAGAACTACGCTTTATACCCGCATATGACCGTCTACGAAAACATGGCTTTCGGCTTGAAGATGCGCAAACTTCCCAAGTCGGAGATAGACAGCCGCGTCCGCGCGGCGGCGGACATACTCGATATGCACACTTTCCTGGACAGAAGACCCAAAGCGCTGTCCGGGGGGCAGCGCCAGCGAGTCGCTGTCGGCCGCGCCATCGTACGGAAACCGAAACTCTTCCTCTTCGATGAACCGCTTAGTAACCTGGACGCCAAGCTGAGAGTATCTATGCGGGCCGAGCTGATCAAGCTCCATAAGCGGCTGGAAGCAACGATGATCTATGTCACTCATGATCAAGTGGAAGCGATGAGCATGGGCGATCGGTTAATTGTGCTGAAAGACGGAATCGTGCAGCAGATAGGCGCACCACTTGAGATTTATGATCGACCCGCCAATCAGTTTGTTGCGAGTTTTATTGGCAGCCCACCAATGAATCTTATCAACTGTTCGCTGGTGGAGCATGATAGTCACTTCTTTCTCACCGGCGAAGGTTTTCACGTTAAGCTTCCTGCTGAACGGAAAGCAGCGCTAACGGAACTCGGCAGCGGCGGAACGCGGGGTCCCCACGCAGGCAGCCCGCTTGGGGTGCTAGGTGCTAGGTGTCCGGCCCGAAAACATTTTCGAGCGACAGTCATACCATGGTGCCGTTGATGGCAACGTGATCAAAGCGCGAGTGGACTTCCTGGAGCCTTTAGGCAGCGAGGTACTTGCCACCTGCTCGCTCGCCCAGCATGAGATCATTGTTCGCTTGAATCCACGAACCAGCGCGAAGAGCGACGAAGTGATCGAACTAGTCGTCGACATGGAGCGTGCCACGCTTTTCGACCCGGCAACAACGGAGGCGCTCTCGTGAGTGCCAACTATTGCAACGTATCTCCAATGGATGTGAACGCGGCGTCCACCATGAAGACACAGAGAACACAGCGCGGCCAAGGCCGCAACCAGCGAAGCCGGACTTCCCGCCTGATGCTTGAAAGCCTCTTGCGGCACGTACATCTAACCGCAATCCGCTAGAGGGGCGTTCTAAACAGATCTTGAGATGCGATTACTCGCCATAGTTTTGCTGGTCGCCTTATTAGCGAACTGCAACCCATCGCGCTCGCCAAGTGTCGAAACGGGTGGCCGGATCACACTTACTTACTGGAGCGCGACGAATGCGCAGGAGCTTGAGTTCGCTAACCAAATGGCGGCTGAATGGAACGCGCGGCACACGGAAGTTCAAATCAAAGTAGAACCAGTTCCCTCCGGACAGTCGACGGAAGAAGTAATCCTGGCTGCTATCGCCAGTGGCACAACGCCAGACATCTATGCCAGCGTTTTTCCGGGGGCGATGCAAGACCTGCTCGATGCTCAGGGAGTCGTTCAACTCGATGCCTACGCGGATTTTTTTGATGTGCTGCACGAACGTATGACGCCGGAACTTTTGAACCAGTATCGCTCTTCGGACGGACACTATTATCAGGTGCCATGGAAGTCGAACCCGATCATGGTGCTGTACAACACGCGGATGCTGCGCGAGGCCGGGGTATCATCGTTTCCCACCACTTATTCGGAGTTTCGGATTGACCAGTGGATGCTGACGATTGATTACTTTCCCATCTGGTATAAGCGGCTGTTCGATTACTTACCCCTTTACCTGGCTGCCTCGAATGGCCAAACATTGCTCGAAGGTCGTCAAGTCAGGTTCGATAATGAATCCTCCGTCGCCATCTTCCGCTTCTTGCACGAATGTTTTGCCAGAGGTTACGCCCCGCGCCAAACCTTTCAAGGCGATGTTTTCCTCGATGGTCGCGTGGCGGCGAGGTTCGTCGGCCCGAATAGCATCGGGCACCTTGAGCGCTACCGTACTGCCGACTTCGAATACGACTACGGGCCAATCCCGCGTCCTGACGATGCCACCGGACTGCCAGTCAGTTACGCCGACCCGAAGAGCATTGTCATCTTCAAGACATGCCAACACCCGCGCGAGGCCTGGGAGTTCATCAAATTCATCATTTCCAAGCGTCATGATCTGCGCCTGTTGGAATTGACCAGCCAGTTGCCGATTCGCGCCAGACTCCTTGAGGATCACACTTTCGCAGATTATTTTAAGCGCAACCCGAAGCTGGTCAAATTCGCCGAGCAACTGGCGACCGCGCGCAGCATTGAATCGATCGCGGAGCTTAAAGAGATCTTTGACGCTATCGCTCAGGAAGTTGAGGCTTCGATCGTCTTCGATCTAAAACCACCAGAACAGGCGGTGCACGATGCAGCCCGGAGAAGCCAACAGATTCTCGACGTTCAGTAAGGCCGTCGCAGCGCAGCGAACCCGTCTGCACGGTCTTGCTAAGGTTCTTCGACCAAAGGACAGCGTCACTGATCAGACAGATCGTGTGGGCTATCTGATGGTGCTTCCTTACATTCTTCACATCGCAGTATTCGTCGGCTACCCGCTCGCCTTCGCGTTTGTTCTGATCTTTCACCGTTGGAATATTTATACGCCGATGAAGTGGGTCGGATTGGGCAACATCAGGTTGTTGCTCTCTGATCCGCTTGTCTGGCGTGCGCTCGGCAACACGCTTTACTTTTTGTTAATCCATATTCCATTGCAGTTGGTCATTGCGCTCGGGCTGGCGCAGTTGCTCAATCAAAAGATTCGTGGGCGGGCCTTTTTCCGCGCCAGCTATTTCCTGCCCTTCGTTATTTCAGGCGTGGTCGTGACCATTCTCTGGCAGCAACTCTATGCCGCGGAGACGGGCATCATTAACGTGTCGCTCCAGTTCATCGGCTTACCGAAAATCGGTTGGCTGACGGATCGCCGCTTTGCGATGCCCGCCATCGCGATCATGGCGACGTGGAAGAACGTCGGCCTTTACATAGTGCTCTTTTTAGTTGGATTGCAGTCGATCCCATCGCCCCTATACGA
>JAIVJP010000420.1 GCA_020199975.1 Acidobacteriota bacterium | reverse complement strand
CGTATACGGTGAACAAATTAGCTATCGAGAATATGTTTCTGCAGTACTGGGAAAAATACAATCTCCCAGTTGTTGTGATACAGCCAAGCATTGTTTATGGCCCATTTGGGGGGTATTGGACCGACAATCAGGTGAAGTTGATGCGTGTCTTTCGACTGGCGCTGCCGATTGGAGGACTGTGTAATCCTGTTTATGTTGATGATGTAGTAGATGCCCTCATCTTGGCCGCCAGAAGTGAAGAAGTAGTAGGAGAACGTTTTTTGATCTCCGGGGCTGAACCGATTACCTGGCGTGAATTTTTTGGCGCGTATGAACGAATGCTGGGAATCAATTTTGTTGCCCCAATGAACACGGAGGAGATCAAGCAAACTGAGCATAGCACCATGCTGAACAGTGGTTTTACTTCAAATCTCAAATTACTTCGCCGAGACCCACGCCTGGTAGCACATCGATTAGTGCACTGGAAGCCCGTGAACAAGCTGTATAAACTAGCTCAATCTTTAATGGGCAAAAACTTCGCAAGGCCGGTATCGAAAGCTTTGCCTGCTCCGTTGTATGTGCCGGACGAGCAACTTCTTGCGCTGTATGGCGCGCGCGCCTCAGTTAAGATAGATAAAGCACGACGTCTGCTGGAGTACGAACCGGCATTCAGCTTTGACCGAGGAATGAGTCTCACCGCACAGTATGTCAAGTGGGCCAAGCTGTGAATTGCCTGCATCCTGCTATAAAAGGTAACTATTGATGCAACTCTCATTCGAGCAAATCTTAACTAAGGCTGCCCGACGAAAACTGCCATCATTACTTCGGCATACTCCTCGTCCGTGCAAACACTGGGCCAAGTGGCTGATGTTTTCCGATTATCGTCATAAGCAACAAGAATTAGCGAGGGAGCAACAAGAACTCGCGAGGCAGCAAAAAGAACTAGCGAGACTTGCAGCATTGCCCCGTTATCACCCAACAACAACTGACATTCTGGGCGAGCCTCTGGAGATTATTGATGGTTATTCCTTCGTTTTAATGTACCGGGATATCTTCGAGCAGCAAATCTACCGTTTCCCCACTACCAATCCCTGCCCCTATATCATAGATGGAGGGGCTAATATCGGCGTCAGCATCTTCTTCTTTAAGCAGATGTATCCCAATTGTCAGATTGTAGCCTTTGAACCGGAAGACAAAGTCTTCGACACTCTGGCAAGGAACACTCGGAGAGCAGGCTATGGAAATATAGAATTAATACGCCGGGCGCTCTGGTCATCAGAAACAAGTTTGAGCTTTCTGATCGAGGGGTCTGACGGAGGACGTATCGCCCGCAATGGCGACCAAAAGCATAAGGTTGTGCACACTGTTCGACTTCGAGATTATCTGGACCGCCCAGTAGACTTTCTGAAGATAGACATTGAGGGTGCTGAAACAGGAGTGCTCGCCGATTGTGCCGATCTACTAAGCAATGTTGACAACCTCTTCGTCGAATATCATTCAATCGCTTCAGAGCCGCAAAGTCTAGACAAGCTGATCTCCACCTTGACAGATGCAGGATTTCGCTTGCAGATACATCAAGTCAGTCGTACGTCTCCGCGCCCATTCATGCACACCTACGTAAAGTGGGGCATGGATATGCAGTTAAATATCTTTGCCATGCGGCCAAGTGTACTGGAGGTTGCCGACATGAATGCCCCGGGAACATTGATCCCCCGCACCAATAGGTATGAAAAATTGGGACTGCTTACACCAATAGTATGTTTTAAGGCACTCATGCATTCATACAGGGCAGTAGCAGAAGGGATGATCGAGGGTATACAAATATCCCCGGTGGTAAGCGGAATCTTTTAGTCGCAAAAAAGCTATCAAAAGCACCACTGCTTAATAGAGATAGAGCTTTGAGGCTAACGAGTTCAGGACTTTCCAGTTACATCTATCCCAAGAATCGCGATTGAGAAATAAATAAAAAGCAGAACACCTTAGGTGGGTATGTGTTATAGAGATTTTGGAGAATCAATAACACCACCCGAAAGGTGATCTGCGATGAGTAAACTACATCAAACCCTACTGCCAATCAAGCTGGAAGCGAGCCAAGAGCGATTGACTAGTCTGGCGGGACTAATGGTGGTCGAAGAGTTGGGCCAGGCCAAAGGGATCTGGGAGCGGGTGGACCAACTGTTTGCGCGGCCGGGTTCAGGACGCGGGTACAAAGCGAGTGAGTACGTGCGGCCGTTGGTGTGGTTGCTGCACGCAGGCGGGCGGCGGCTGGAGGACGTGCGGGAGTTGGCCGCGGAGCAGGAGGTGTTGGAGCAGTTAGGGCTGAAGCGGTTGCCGTCGCCAGATGCGATTGGAGATTGGTTGCGGCGGCAGGGAGAAAGCGTTGGCGTGCGAGCGTTGCAGCAGACTGACGAAGAGATGATCCGGGCTTATCTGGAATCGTTGGGAGAAGAACTGACGCTGGATCCGGACGCGACAATTATTGAAGCAGAAAAACGCGAAGCGGAGTGGACCTATCAGAAAGTGAAAGGCTATCAACCCCTGCTCTGTTATGTGAATGAGGTTTGTGTGCATCACGAATTTCGCGCGGGCAACGTGACGGCGGGGACGCGGGCGCTGCAGTTCATCAAGCAGTGTGAAAAGAAGTTGCCCCAGGGGAAGCGGCATTATTGGCGCAGTGACGCGGCGTTTTATCAGGCCGAGGTGATCAATCACTGCAGTCAAGAGGAGCGCACTTTCAGCATCACCGCAGTGCAAGATAGTGCCGTAAAAATGGCCCTGGCGCAGATTCCGGAGGCGCAATGGCAGCCGTTTTATAGCAAGGAGAAGATCCCTACCGACCGCCAGATCGCCGAGACCGTACATTGCATGGAAGGGACTAAGCAAGCCTTTCGTCTGATTGTGCTGCGCTGGCCCAATCCGCAACCTGATCTATTTGAGACGACGCCTTATTTTTATCACGCGGTAGCCAGCAATCGTGATGAAGCGGAGCGCGCGAGCGAAATAATCCACCGTCACAATCAACGAGGCGAGAGTGAGAACTGGCACAAGGAATTGAAACTGGGGTTTGGTCTGGAGCAGTTGCCTTGTGGACAAATCGAAGCCAACGCGTTGTTCTTTGCCATTGGCGTATTG
>JAIVJP010000131.1 GCA_020199975.1 Acidobacteriota bacterium | reverse complement strand
GCACAGATCTTTACAGTTGCGTCCCAACCATCAACGTCATGAGCTGGATCAGTTTCCGTGATCCCCAACTCCTGTGCAGTTTTCACACCCTCGTCAAAACTGCGTCCGGCTTCCATCGTTTCGATAATTACGTTGGAAGTTGAGTTAAAGATGCCGCTGAAACCACGCAGTTTCACCGCCGGTAAAGTCTCCCGAAATAGCGAAAATACCGGCGCACTGTCGAGCACTGTCGATTCAAAGAAGAAACGCTTCCCGGCGGCTGTAGCTAGTTTGCTTAACTCGTCGTAGCCGTAAACCACCGCTCCCTTGTTCGCAGTGACGGCGTGAGATCCTGATTGCAACACCGCCGTCAGGTAGTCGATTGCCGGCTGACCGGTTTCATGATTGAGCGAGGTAGTCTCGAAGACCACGTCCGGCCGCGCTCCCAACAGCCATTCAGTGATGCCGGTGGAACGAGCCGGATGCGACGATTTCTCGAGAGAGTTGCTGAGTAACGAAGAAACTTGAAAACCTTCGGGCGTCGAGAGCCAGCCCATGCCGCGCGTGGCCACCCCCGTGATGCTCCATTCGATCTCGTAGAGTTCTCGCAGCTCGGCCGACTTCGTCACCAAAAGCCTGGCAAGAGTCCGACCCACATTACCGAAACCGAGGAAACCGAGGTTGTAGTGTTTCACATACTTACCTTAGGGCCCGGAGCAACGTTATACTGCAATCAATATCTTATGAAACAATATCACGATCTGCTGAGATCAATTCTGCTACATGGTAAGGCACATCACGACAGAACCGGAGTTGGGACCATCTCCTGCTTCGGTTACCAGACACGCTTCGATCTTCGCGATGGCTTCCCCATTGTAACTACAAAGAAAGTTCCCTTCCGCTGGGTTGCCGAAGAGCTCTTTTGGTTCCTCTCCGGGGACACCAATGAAGCAAACTTGCGGGCGAAGGGTGTGAACATTTGGGCGGAGTGGGCCGACGAGGAACATACAAAGCGCTACGGCCGCGAAGCTGGTGACCTTGGTCCAGTCTATGGCTACCTCTGGCGTTCTTTTGGCGGCAACTACCCGGAGCGGGACGGTGTCGATCAAATCGCGCGTTTGGTTCGAGAAATCCAGCTCAATCCAAACTCGAGACGACTTATTGTTACGGGCTGGGACCCGCAACAGGCCGAGAATGTTGATTTGCCTCCCTGCCATACGCTGTTTCAGTTTAAGATAGAGGACGGAAGCATTCTTCATTGCCAGCTTTACCAGCGCTCGGCCGATGCTTTTTTAGGAGTGCCATTTAACATCAGCTCCTACGCATTGCTGATTAATATGGTGGCGCATTCATGTGACCTTACAGTCGGCGACTTCATCTACACGTTGGGCGACTATCACATTTACCAGAACCATCTTGAGCAGGTCGAGGAACTGCTTTCTCGTGAGCCGCTGCCTTTGCCACGCCTGGAGATCAAGGATAAACCGGGGCGACCGCGAGGACTCGAGGGTCTGCTCATGATGCGTTATGAGGATCTGGAACTGGTGGGCTACAAGTCGCACGGGAAGATTGCTGCAGCTGTGGCCGTTTGAAGACGTCTAGGGTTGCAGAAAGACTATGATCATTGCAATCGTGGCGGTAGACCGGCGGGGGGGAATCGGCAAAGGCGGGAAGTTGCCCTGGCACTACTCCGCGGACATGAAGTTTTTTAGAGCAACAACCACCGGCAATGCTTGCGTGATGGGCTACAACACCTGGCTTACGCTCAAGAAACCGCTCAAAGACAGACTAAACATTGTGCTCAGCCGGCAGTCGCAGATAGAACCTCAGGATTTCCTAGTCGTTCTCAGGGACTTAAACTCCGTTCTGTCCCTCGAAAACTACTTGCGTTGCGATTTGTTCGTCATGGGCGGCGAGCAAGTCTATCGTTCATTTCTGCCTCACATCGACAAGTGGATCGTTACGGAAGTGCCTTTGACGGTGGAGGGAGCCGATGCATTCATTCCTGAGAACTATCTGGAAGGATTCAGAGAAACCAAAACACAGCAACTTGACGAAGGGTTAACCGTGCGGTTCTATGAGAGAACCGTCGCTTAGATAATTGGTGGTGACCTAATTTGAAAATTGGCACATTAACTCCACTTTCAAATGTGCCGCTCGACTACAGAGCGACCGGGTCTGGCTGCAGTACAACTTAGGAAGTGAAAACAGTGGCCGCTAGCCAGATCATAATGTTTCAGGTGTTTGAAGGAGCAAATTTCCTGACATCGGTCTACCACTCAAGCCGGACCCGGTCGAACCGCTCCTCGGTTCTGTAGTCGAGTGGACTTTCCAAATTTGAGCTCTTCAAATTGAGACAACCTGATATCCGTCTGCGACCGTAGTAACGCACATGCCGGGAGACTACGGGCCGCTGTTCAATTTCAAATCCAGCACGTCGTGCCGTGTGATGATGCCCACGATGCGTCCATATTCTTCCACCAGCACTGCCGGACTACTTTGAAGCCGGCGCGTTACTTCGTTTGAGCTGGCATCCACATCCACAGTTGGGAAACTCGCTTCCATAACCTCGCCTACAGGCGATTCGAGCAGTTCAAGGTTCCGTACAACCTTTGCCAGTACGCGATTCTCGCGCAGCGATCCGACGGGCCGTCCGTCTTCCAGTACGGGTATTTGAGTCAAACCCATTTCATTCATCTTGGCCAGCGCATCTCCCACTTTGGCCGCCGGAGCAACCCAGACAAGACTCGCCGGCGCACCATTTCCCTTCGTGCCGCTGATCAGACCCGCACTAATCTTCTGCGGCTCGAGCAGACGTTTCTCTTTCATCCACTCGTCTGAGTGGTGCTTGGTAAGATAATGTTCGCCGGTATCGCACACTATGAAGACGACCACCGCGTCCGCATCCAGATCGCGGGCCACTCGCAGGGCGGCCACTGCGTTTGTTCCTGTCGAGCCTCCGCAAAAAACACCTTCCAGACGTCCTAACTGGCGTGACATCTCGAAAGATTCACGGTCTGTAATATTGAGTACTTCATCGACGTATTTGATATGCACATTCGGCGGTATCACCTCCTGACCTATTCCCTCGACCAGATACGGAGTGGCTTCCACCAGTTTTCCCGTTTCCTTATATGT
>JAIVJP010000130.1 GCA_020199975.1 Acidobacteriota bacterium | reverse complement strand
GCTTTACAGCCTGCAATTCAAAACCGATAATTCGCGCGACGTGCAGTGTCAGGTATCGGGTGCCAGGTGCCGGTCAGAGAACGTTCATTGTGGCACCCTGACGCCTAACACCCAATACTCGGCACCGATAACCGGCCCCCGATTCCCAGCACCGGCACCAGTTTTTCAATGAACGAATCGATACTGATCAAAGGCGGCACCGTAGTAACGATGGATGATCACGATTCCATCGTCAGCGGTGATCTGTTTATCAGCGGCGGACAGATTCAGGGCATTGACGGCGGCAAAAGCGCAGGGGCCGACGTTGTGATTAACGCGCGGGGTTGCGTGGTCCTTCCGGGCTTTGTTCAGACTCATATCCATCTTTGTCAGACACTGTTTCGCGGCGCCGCAGATGACCTCAGCCTGATTGACTGGCTCAAAAAGCGCATCTGGCCCATGGAAGCCGCGCATTCGGCTACGTCCTTACGTGCGTCGGCGCGTCTCGGCATAGCTGAATTGATCAAGGGTGGTACGACCTGCGCGCTAACAATGGAAACAGTCAACCACACTGAAGCGGTTTTCCAGGTTGTCGAGGAGACGGGCTACCGGGCGACGGTTGGCAAGTGCATGATGGACAAGGGCGAGGAAGTGCCCGCGGCTTTGCATGAAGACACCGAGGCCTCGGTTGAGGAATCGCTCGCCTTGCTTGAAAAGTGGCACGGTAAGGCAGATGGGCGCGTTCGCTTTTGCTTTGCGCCCCGCTTCGCTGTCAGTTGCACTCCTGAGCTTCTTTCGAACGTTGCGCGTCTGGCGCATGAGCGCGGAGTCATGGTTCACACGCACGCTTCTGAGAACCGGCATGAGTGTGAGCTGGTAGAACAAGCGACCGGCCTTCGCAACATTCCCTATCTTGATTCACTCGGCTTGACCGGTCGGCACGTTGCACTTGCGCACTGCATTCACGTCGATGATGACGAGATCGCTATCCTGAAACGTACGAACACGAACGTGGTCCACTGTCCTTCGTCCAACCTGAAACTTGGATCAGGTATTGCGCCCGTGAAGAGGATGCTGGAAGAGGGTATTTCGGTATCCCTCGGTGCCGATGGCGCAGCCTGCAACAATCGTCTCGACATGTTTACCGAGATGCGCACCGCCGCGCTGCTGCAGAAAGCATTACACGGTCCTGAGGTCCTTTCGGCCAAACGAGCGTTGCGCCTGGCGACAATCGACGGCGCCCGGGCGCTTGGTCTTGGAAATGAGATTGGCAGCCTCGAGGTTGGCAAACGTGCGGACGTGATAGTGGTGAAGATGGCTTCGCTGCATTCAACGCCTCATCCGCCTGATCTTGCTTCGGCGATTACCTATTCCGCGCAGACTTCAGATGTTGCAACGGTCGTTATTGACGGTCAGTTGGTGATGCTGGAGGGGAAACTCCTGACGGTCGACGAGCCTAATGTCGTGAATGAGGCAAACCGCGAAGCTGAATTGTTAATGAACAGAGCGGTGCTGCGCGACAGTACTAGCTAAAAGTGGCTGGGATTATACACCTCTTCACAGACCAGTCAACGACTTTTTGTGATGATTCCGACAAATCCCTGGCTTGGGAGACCAAAGTTTGACAGTTCTTTCAGGAACTCCCTATACTCGCGGTCTTTCCTAGATTACGGCCAGGTAGCTCAGTTGGTAGAGCGCGGCCCTGAAAAGGCCGGCGTCGGCGGTTCGATTCCGTCCCTGGCCACCAATCTTGTCAACAACTTAGCGCCACTCAAAACGCGTGTAAAAATTTCTCGCGCGTACAATACGCGAACATCCGATCTCTCACATTTCACTTTTGGCGTCGCTCGTTCAAATGACTCCCATCTTTATCGCTTTGTGCTAGTGGTTCTGGCAATGTGATGCCGCGCCAGTTTCGCAGAGCGCTGCCGAGACTCAACAGATCTATGTTGTCGTGAACTGGACTGCGGACTTCAAGCAATGACGCTCGGCGGCGGAAAAAAGCTTGTCGGTTACAAATCCACCCAAACGAGAAACGGCGGAGCGATGATCTGCACGCTGCCCGCGCACCTGCTCCGGAGCCATAACCCCTGAGGCAGAATTTGCAATTGCGGAAGGTGCCGAGTTCAACGCTCAATCTTTTCCAAGCGGAACAAGCCGTTTCAGTTCTTCCGTCCAATTCACTACTACGACTATCTCACTCGCAGCATCGCTCTGCGATCCTGCCTGGATCATCAGAAAACGGCCATCCGGAAAAACATCATATCCCGTATGGCTTCCTGCCTGAGGACTCTCAAACGAATCAGGAAAAAGGGAGCGGGCTTTGCTCACTGACGGAGGAGAACCGGGCTGGAACGTAATCTCCTGAATTGCTCCGTCACCACGGAAGAAAAGTTTGCTGCCGTGGCGTGACCAGACGGGCTGATCACCACCGCTCGTCGAAACCTGTATTTTCGAACCGGGCTGCGGAAATGACTGAATGTAGACCTCGTCGCGGCCGGACTCGTCTGACACGTAAGCCAACCAATGGCCGTCTGGTGAAAGTCGTGAGCAACGTTCGTTGAATTGTGTTTGAATAAACGGCGTGGCAGCAGGCGTATCGCTGAGATCCAATCTCCAGATGTCGTAACTCCGCACCGGATCTGCAAGCTCGAGTACCAGAGCACGACCATCAGGCGTCCAGTCGCGCACATGAGCATGCTTCTCCAGTCTCCAAATTAATTCCTCGCTCCCGCTTCCATCTGCTCGTCGACGAAAGATTCCGCGCAGTACATCGCCTCGCGAACCCGACCAAGCAACAAATCGACCATCTGGTGACCATACTGGCGTCTCGTCCTCACCGGCATCCATCGAAAGACGAGTCAGCGTGCCTCTTGCGATGTCAGTTACCCATATATCATTTTGATCTCCCTGCAAGTGAGCGGCGAGAAAATGGCCATCGGGTGAAACGCGTGGGTCTGAATAATCCCGGGTCTCAGTAGCAATCGGCGAAAGCTGACCAGAAGTGCTAACGGTCAAGAGTCGAGTACCAGCACCCTGCGCGCGTGCAGCCGGCATATAGGCCAGCGTACCTGTGTCAGAGATGGAGAACTGGGCCGTGTTGCCGGTGTTTGATGTTTGCACATTTGATACGACTGTGACTGGACTTCCAATAACTTTACGCGAGTTGATATCGAAGGCGACCGCCATCAAATTAACAGGCCTACCGGTCGTACCCATCGAGTATATGATATGGCCCGAGCCTACATATCGATAACTGAAGCCACCGCGCGCGACGACCGTTTCATCACCGTTTGCCAACGTTCGCATGACAAGTTCATTATCTGCGGAAACACCAGGACGTCCTCGGGTGTAAAGAAACGCACGTCCATCTGGCAAAAACTGCGGATGCAAGTATGAGAGACCAGGTACAGGTTTGACAACCGTCTCAGCCTTTCCTCCTTTTGCAGACACTCGCAAGATGCCGGAATATACGCCGCCGATGAGGATTGTGTCGTCTCGGCCCCAACTTACGCCAATCACGTCTCCAAGACTTCCGATGAACACAGGTGTGCCGCCGTTGATCGGTAGTTTTTTTATTATAGCGGTGATCAGAAATCCTATCGACTGTCCATCCGGTGAAAAAAAAGGACCCCGCGCACCTTCGCTGCCTGGTATCTCTTTCGTCTCGAGCGTATCAAACGATCGCAGATGAAGTTTGTTGTTAGCTACATAAACTAACTTGGAGCCATCAGCTGAAAGTGCAAAACGGTTACGATTGATCCCGCTCCCCACCTGACTACTTTTCACCAGGTCCGAGAAGCGAATGATGACCGGTGCCGACAATGCTGAAGAATTGAGGCGGCGCAATACGAACGCGCCTGCTGCCAGCGCTGTGATAAAGAGGACGAGCACCAAAAGAGGTATGGCCCAACGTTTCGAGTGCGTAGCGGGAACTACGGTGAGTTCGCTCGGTTGTTCGGCTGTACTCTCCAAATCGTATTTAGCGTCACCGATATCACGAAGTCGCTGCTTTGGATCCTTTGTGAAACAGCGACGCAGCAGTTGTCGAATTGAAGGGGGCGTATTCGTGGGTAAGTCGTTCCAATTGGGTTCGGCGCGCACTACTGCTGCTAAAGTGTCGGTCAGCGTCTCACCCGTGAATGCCTTCTTACCTGAGAGCATTTCAAATAACACGCCGCCGAATGCCCAAATGTCTGCGCGCTTATCGACTGGTTTGCCCTTCGCCTGTTCAGGACTCATGTAGGCGGCGGTGCCAAGAATCACGCCTGTGTGAGTTGCTTTGAGCAGTGTGGGTGAATGCGAGAAGTCTTCGGTTGTGTTTCATCAGTAAAGACTTTCGCCAGTCCGAAGTCGAGGACCTTAACCGTACCGTCATCGGTGACCTTTACATTCGAAGGCTTTAGATCGCGATGAACGATACCGCGTTCGTGAGCAGCCTCAAGGGCTTCAGCAATCTTGTGAGCGATTGCCAAAGCCTCGTCCAGCGGTATTGGACCAAGGGCGATGCGATCGGCAAGTGTCGGACCTTCGACCAGTTCGAGCACAAGTCCTCGAAGGTCATTTTGTTCTTCGAGGCCATAGATAGCAGCGATATTTGGATGATTAAGCGACGCCAAAACGTGAGCTTCGCGTTGGAAACGCGCTAGCCGATCCTGATC
>JAIVJP010000129.1 GCA_020199975.1 Acidobacteriota bacterium | reverse complement strand
CGAGCAAACACCCGACAGTTTGCTGGTCCTTAACGGATTTAAAGACGAAGAGTTCATCGAACTGGCTTTTGCGGGAGCGCGGTGCGGCAAACGCGTGGTGATCGTTATTGAGAAACTTAATGAACTTGATCACGTGCTGAATATTGCTGAGCGGTATGAAACCGGCCTCCCAATCCTGGGAATGCGCGTCAAGCTTTACTCTAAAGGCTCCGGGCGTTGGGAGAAATCCGGGGGAGAGGCCGCTAAGTTTGGCCTGACTACTACGGAGATGCTGGAAGTTATCCGTCGTCTTGAGCAAGCCGGCCGCATTGACATGCTCAAACTGCTGCACTTCCACATCGGGTCGCAGCTTACCGATATCAAACGCATCAAGAATGCGATGAAAGAGGCCGCGCGCGTCTACGCGAAAGTCCACCAGTTGAAGGTTCCGATTGATCTTCTCGACGTGGGCGGGGGCATGGCCGTGGACTACGACGGCTCTAAAACCGCCTTTGACTCGTCTGCCAACTACTCGGCACAGGAATTTGCCAATGATGTTATCTACACCATCAGACAGGTGTGTGATGACGAGAACGTTCCCCATCCAACGATCATTCAAGAATCGGGCAGGTTTCTGGCAGCCTATCACGCGATCCTGGTTACCAACGTTCAAGACGAAATCGAAACCATAGTTGAAGACATCACGCCCATAGAAATCGATGACGATGATCCGCAGGTGGTCACAGAACTCGGAGAGCTCAGAGCCTCGATAACCGTCAAGAACTATCGCGAGTACTACCACGACGCGCTCGAGCATCGTGAGGAGCTGTTTACTCTCTTTAATCTGGGACTGGTATCTCTTGAAGATCGCGCCAAAGGCGAGGTGCTGTTCTGGGACGTCTGTGAACGGGCAGACAAGTATGCACAACAAGCTAAGTATGTCTCGGAAGAGTTTGACGATCTCCGTCGACTATTGTGCGCAAAGTATCTGACAAATTTCTCCGTTTTTCGCTCCGTCCCGGACCACTGGGCGCTGGATCAGCTCTTTCCCATCGTACCGATCCACTGGCTAAACAAGCCACCGACTGAATACACGACTCTCTGTGATATTACCTGCGACTCCGACGGCGTCGTCGGCAAGTTCGTGGATTTGCACGACGTGAAGCAAGTGCTCGAACTCCATTCACTCGTTCCCGGTGAAACTTATTACCTAGCGTTCCTTTTGGTTGGCGCCTATCAGGAGGCGATGGGAAATAATCACAATCTCTTCGGCGCCCCGCATGAAGCACATATCTACATCGATGAAGACGGTTACCTGATCAAGAAAGTAATTCGCGGCACCACGGTGGGCGAGGCGACCGAGCGCGCGCGTTACGAACGCAGTCTGCTTCACGACGGGTTCCGCCGTTTGATTAACCAACGCGTCAAGGACGGCGAACTAAGCGAAGCGGAAGGCGCGGAATTGGCCGAATTCTACGAGTCGCGCTATGACGCATATACATATCTTTCCGTAAATGGTGCGCGCCCTCGCGCGCGTCGCAGAACCGATTTTTAAGAACAAACGCGTTGCTGCTTCTTATAAATACATCTCAGTAATCAATACCTAAAAGTCTACTTTTGAGAGGTTGACAACCTTATGGTCACGCAGCGAAAGCCAAAAGCATCGAAGTATCTCATTACACCCACACGTCCGGTCCAGGTGGACCGAGATCGCTCTGTTGCGGGCCTGTTGGAAAAAATGGAAGGCACCGGCTTTGGCGGGCGCCAACTTGCTGAAGCTCACCGCATTTGGCTCGATATGCTTGGTGACAATACGACCATCATGGTCGCCGGGTCCGGAGCCCTTATTCCCGCCGGAATGCGTCGTCTTCTCGCTTACGTGATCAAGAATCGGTTCGTTGATGTGCTGGTGCTTTCCGGCTCGCTTCTCTTTCATGACCTACATGAGACGCTGGGTCGTTACCACTTTCAGGCCCATCCCACCATGACCGACGCCGAACTAGACTCGGCCCAGATCAGCCGGATGTGGGATTTGCTCGCCAGCGACGAAGAGTATCGGGAAGCTAATGAGTGGGTGGGTGGTTTTACAAATCAACTAGACCAATCACGCCCGTATTCGACTCGCGAGTATCTGCACTTGATTGGTCGCGAACTGGCGGAGATTGCTTCGGAGGACGGCGTTCTCACTTCCGCCTACAAAGCCCGAGTCCCGATTTTCTGCCCGGCCATGGCGGATAGCGGAATTGCCGTGGGTATTGCCGCAGCACGTTTTGAGAAGAAGAACAACTTCATGTTCGACATCGTACAGGACGTGCTCGATATGATGAACATTACCGGACGCGCGAGGGTTACTGGAGTTATTAATCTCGGTGGTGGCACACCCAAAAGCTTCATTCAACAAACTGAGGTCTCCTCTTTCATCTCCAAAGATCACCATCACGGTCACAAGTACGCGGTTCAGATCACGACCGACACCCCGCATGCGGGCGGTAGATCCAACGGCGTGTCATTTGATGAAGGGTTAATCTACGGCAAGCTGGCGCGCGGTGCGCACACCGCTTATGTGAATTGCGATGCCACCATCGCGTTGCCCATTTTGATAACTGCGCTTTCTCAGACGGCGGCGAAATACATGAAGGGTCGCAAACGTCCAAATTTCACTTTCGGACGCGAACTGATTGTCGAATCGGTGTAGCGCAATGATCCCTTCCGGCACCTCACCCAAAGAAACCTGCAACTCAAGGAAGTCTTCTATGAACCCATCCGGATTCATGAGAACCCGAGTTTTTTGTCTTGTTCTGGTTGCTGCCTTTTGGACGGGAGCGGTCCATGCCCAGGACGACGCCGAAGTTAAGGCCAACTACCTGAAGAGCGAGCAAATGATCACCATGCGAGATGGAGTGAAGCTCTTCACGTCCATATACGTTCCGAAAGACCCGTCAAAGGAGTATCCGATCATGCTTAATCGCACACCCTACAGCGTTGCTCCTTATGGGCCCGATCTCTACAAGACCGCTCTCGGCCCTTCGTTGCTGTTTCAGAATGAGTGCTCATATTTGTCTATCAGGACGTGCGCGGGCGGCTGATGTCGGAAGGCGAATACATGAATATGCGGCCTCACAAACCGAAGAAGGCAGGCGCCCAGGAC
>JAIVJP010000002.1 GCA_020199975.1 Acidobacteriota bacterium | reverse complement strand
AAGATGCCGACCGCACGCCCGTTGAATTCAACTCAATCTCCGATGGAGGCCATCATGAACCAAGGACGCCTGTTCTTCGTGAGCAAGCAGGTGACGTTGCTCGCACTTGCCTTTGGAATCATTGTTCTGCCGTGTGCTATCCCCGGTGTAGCCCAAGAGACGGCCGCGACATCGAAGCCTAAGCCGGAGGCCGCTTCTGGCGCGCACAGCGATAGCGCCGCAGCCGACAACGACTATTCCAAAAAGATCAAGGAGTACACCACTGAACCCTACTTCATGACGGAGTTAGTCGATCATCTGCCGATGTCGGAAAGGGTCCCTTCGCCGGACAAGGTCCTGGGTTACGTGATAGGCACGCCAAACAAGCTCACCTACACGAAGGACGTCCACCGTTATTTTCGTGAGATGGCCAAGGCTATTCCGCGAGTACGCGTTTTTACCGCGCCGGAGCGGTCTGAAGAAGGCAGAGAGCAAATTCTGGTTGCCGTTGGTGATGAAGCTCTACGGGCAAAGCTCGATCGCTACAAAGAGATTACGGCCAAGCTTGCCGATCCGCGCAGAATTACTGAAGCGGAGGCGCAAAAGCTAATCGGCGAAGGCAAAGCCTTTTACTGGGCCTCCGGCTCTATTCATTCCCCCGAGACAGGTTCACCCGAAATGTTGATGGAACTTGCCTATCGGCTCGCGGTTGAGGAGAGCCCCTTCATTCAAGCCATTCGCAAAAACGTCATCGTGCTGATAACCCCGGTGCTCGAAGTTGATGGCCGAGACAAGATGGTTGATATCTACAACTATCGCAAAGCCAACCCGGCGAAGAATGCGCCCTCACTTGTCTACTGGGGCAAATACGTCGCGCATGACAACAATCGCGACGGGCTCGGCATGGCGCTAGCGCTCACTCGCAACATGATGAAAACATTCCTGGAATACCATCCCTTAGTCCTGCACGACCTTCACGAATCAGTTCCCTTCCTTTACACGTCCACCGGCACGGGACCTTACAACGCCTGGCTGGATCCGATTACGGTCGACGAATGGAATCTCCTTGCCTACCACGAAGTGGAAGAGCTGACGAAGCGTGGCGTTCCGGGCGTTTGGACGCACGGTTTCTGACACGATGGACCGCACTGTTAACCAGCAAGCGCAGCGCGACTGGTTTCGCCCGAACCCGCCGCTGCCGCGGGTAAAGTGGTCGCTGCGTAACAACGTCAACATGCAGCAATCCGGGATTCTCCTGGCCATGAATTTTGTGGCAAATAACAAGGATCGCTTCCTCCAGAACTTCTACATCAAGAGCAAAAGAGCCGTTGCCAAGGCGACGAATGAAGGGCCGGCAGCCTACGTCATCCCGGCTGATCAATCGCGGCTGGTGGAAGCGGCGGACATGGTTAACTTACTGCGTCTGATGGGCGTGGAAGTCCATACCGCCAACAAACAGATCACCATCAAGGATCAGAAATTCCCAGCAGGTTCATACGTCGTGCGCATGGACCAGCCTTATTCCAGGATGGCGGACATGATGATGGACACCCAGTATTACAACGTGAACGACCCAAGACCTTACGACGATACCGGTTGGACGCTGGGCGCGCTCCGTAACGTCAAGACCGTGAGGGTAACTGACAAGGCCGTTCTCCAGGCACCGGCGACCCTGGTGACCAGTGACGCGCGGGTGAAAGGTAAGCTCGTTGGTTCCGACTCGACCGCTGGTTACATCATCAACCACAACACCGAGAATACCCTCGCCACGCTGCGTTTTAGATTAAAGGTCCTAAAAGTGAGCGCAGCGGAAGACTCCTTCAAAGTGGGCGAACAGCAATTCAACGCCGGATCGTTCATCATCAAGTCTGAGGGTAATCCTGCTGATTTGCGAAAGCAGCTTGAGTCCGCCGTGATCGAATTGGGCCTGACCGCACGCGCAGTTGATAAGCTCCCTGAGGTCAAGTCTCACGCCCTCGCAGTGCCGCGGATTGCTATTCTCCACACCTGGACCAACACCCAGAACGAGGGTTGGTATCGCATTGAATTCGACCGTCTGCAGATTCCCTATTCGTATATCTCGGACCAGGTGGTACGTAGCACGCCGAATCTTCGTGAGAAGTATGACGTGATCATTTTTCCGCCCCTGGGCGGATCGGCTCAGGCAATCGTCAACGGCATCCCAATGCGTGGCGAGCCGATTCCCTGGAAGCATGCGGACCTGACGCCGAATCTGGGTTCATCTCCCGATCAAACTGACGATATGCGCGGCGGAATGGGGTTGGCTGGAGTTGTGAATCTGCAGAAGTTCGTGCATGACGGCGGGCTGTTCATTGTGGTCGCCAACAATGTGCGCATTCCAATCGAATATGGTCTGACTTCCGGCGTAGCGATTCAGGAGCCTCGTCAGCTTCAGGCTCGAGGTTCCATCTTCAATGCACACTTTAGCGATCGTAGGAGTCCGATTGCCTATGGTTACGACGAGACGCTCCCAATCTATTTCAATCAGGCCCCGCTTTTTCAAGTCAGCACGCAGACTGGAGGCGGAGGCGGCGGTGGAGGCGAAGGAGGTCCAACAACGGGAGGACAACGACCCTCCGGAAGGGGAAGCGCCACCGATCCGGATATCATTCAGGCGATGCCGCAAGCCTCGCCGGCACCATCACGTACGCCTGCGCGCCCCGGCGAAGATCAGATCACCGAAGAGCAGCGGCGAGCGCTGGGAGCGTTTTTCACGCCGCCGGCGCAGCGCCCACGCGTGGTTCTTCGATTTGCACCCGATGAAAAGAACCTTCTCATCAGTGGAATGCTGGCAGGTGGATCGGAATTAGCCAACGCCCCGGCCGTGATCGATGTGCCCGTCGGGCGAGGCCATGTTGTGATGTTCGCGAATCATCCCATGTGGCGGCACCAGACTCAGGGCAGCTTCTTCCTCCTCTTCAACGCGGCGCTAAACTTTGATTCGCTCGATACCGAAAGCGCTGAGCAGCCGAGACGCAGGTCGGGCGCCAGCGACGAGGATGCGCAGTAATAGGCAATGCCGATCAGGGGTATCAATTGACTCTTATATCTGCCCTAACCGAACATGCATTGTCGTTTGAGCCCTACGGCTCTAGTGATACGATAGGCGCCAGGAATTGGAGGTTTGAATTATGCAGGCTCTCGACATGACCCCACAGGTCAGCTTCTCACCACTCTTGCAGAGTTACACACTCGAAGAGTTTTGGGCCCTGCCAGAACCTGACGATCGCTCTCACTACGAATTGATCGGAGGTTTTCTTTTCATGGTACCCCCACCTGACCCGCCTCACGGTTCAATCGACTCCCGTTTGAACAAATCACTGGTGCAGTTCTTGCTCGCCCATCAGAATCATGGCGAGGTTCATCATCCGCGCGAGGCAATCTACACGGACCTTTTCGCGGGCACTTATCTCGAGCCCGATATGATGTACGTCTCGCAGGAATTGCAAGAAGTTTTGGGGCGCAAGCGCACCTCCGCCGACATCGTCTTTGAATACATTTCCGCTAGCAACGCCGTTTATGATCGCACGACGAAAGCGCATACATATCTTGCTCTTGGTGTGCGCGAACTATGGCTGGTGGATCACTTCACGATGACAGTCGAAGTACGCTATGCAACGGAACGCAAAGGCAGGCCTGCCTGGGAAACCTGGCGTTATTCCAAAGGAGACCTGGCAGAATCTAGAGTGTTGGCGGGATGGCAAGTCTCGGTTGATGAACTGTTCGCTGGTTTGGTCTAAGCCGCCGTTTGACACAGGACACTAGGCTTCAGTCGAGGGTCGGTGGGGCCTCACAATTACAATTAAGCTCGCTTGCGATTAACTTACCCGCCAAGTAAGATTCAAATCGACACTTCCCTGTATGGAATTTACCGTAGCAATTACCGGAGCCTCGGGATCGATTTACGCTCAGCGCACGCTCGTTCATATGGCCGCGAGCGGTGTAGTTGAACACATTAATCTGATTATGTCGGAAGCAGCGCAGACGGTGGCACGGGTTGAACTGGGGACGGATTTGAGGGGCGCGGACAGCGGCAGGATCAACCAGTGGCTTAGTCTAAAACCAGACTCTACACTGGTTCATCTCCACCGTCTGGACAACATGGCGGCTAAGCCTTCGTCCGGCTCACATCCGCAGCAAGGCATGGTCATTGTTCCCTGCTCAATGGGAACGCTCGGTGCGATTGCCTCAGGCGCCGGAACAAACCTGATTCACCGGGCCGCGGATGTAACGCTCAAGGAAGGACGCCGGTTGGTAATTGTGCCTCGCGAGACTCCCTTCAACGCCCTTCACCTTGAGAATATGCTGCGCCTGGCTCGTGCGGGTGCCCACATCATTCCCGCAAGCCCCGGGTTCTATCATCGTCCACAAACAATTGAAGCCTTAGTGGACCACATGGTCTTTCGCATACTTGATCATTTGGGCGTTCCACATTCCGAGTCCACCCGCTGGAAGGGACTCAAAGAACACTCAAACGAATTGGCCGGCGTGGGAGAGGATTAGCTCCGGGAAGCTCAGCAATGGCTACACTGCTCCGGAACGTTCGCATTACGCTCGAGATGATCAAGATCGAGCACACCCTCTTTGCGCTCCCTTTTGCTTTTCTGGGCGCGGTGCTGGCGGCGAATGGATTACCTTCAGCTCGTCAGGTTCTGTGGATTGCCCTGGCTATGGTTGGCGCGCGGTCAACTGCAATGGCCTTTAACAGAATTGCCGATCGCGAATACGATGGCCGAAATCCTCGCACCAATATGCGCGCGCTGCCGGCGGGTCTTTTGCCGGCGAGTTTCGTTTGGGTATTCACGATAATCTCAGCTGCAATCTTCTTCCTAGCCGCCGCGGCGTTGAATCGTCTCACCCTGACTCTGGCCCCGGTTGCCCTGGCCAGCATCCTACTCTATTCACTTACCAAGCGCTGGACGTTGCTGTCGCATCTGGTTCTGGGCTGGTGCTTGTCAATTGCTCCAACCGGTGCATGGATCGCCGTGCGCGGCGCAATCGACAGCCCCGTACCTCTCTTACTTTCTCTGGTGGTGATGCTTTGGACCGCGGGCTTTGATGTGCTTTATGCCTGTCAGGATTGTGATTTTGATTTGGCCGAGGGTCTGCATTCGATTCCCCAGCGCTTCGGAATTGGGCGTTCATTGTGGATAGCCCGAATCCTGCACGCCCAGGCGTTTGTCGCGCTGCTTGCGCTATACTGGTTGACACAGCTCGGCCCACTGGCGCTCGCCGGTGTTATTGCAACGGGTTTATTACTAATCTACCAACATAGGCTGGTTAGAGCTGATGATTTGAGCAGATTGAACGCGGCTTTCTTTACTACCAACGCCTTTGTAAGCGTGATTCTTTTCTTGACGTTTGGCGGTGCGGCAATGACAAGGACTTTGCGATGAATTCTTCTCACGATAGAAAACTGATGGAGACTGCGGATAAAGTCGAAGCTCACGAGCGCCTGTCACTTGCCGACGGTCTGGCGCTGTATGCCAGCGACGACTTACCCGCGCTGGGTAAACTGGCCGACAAGGTACGCCGGAGAAAGCACGGCACCACCACCTATTTCAACGTCAATCGCCACTTCAATCCGACCAACGTTTGCTATGCTGACTGCAAATTCTGCGGCTTCTATCGCACGCCCCGCCAAGCCGATGCTTACACGCATAATATCGACGAGTCGCTCAGGATCGCCGGTGAAGCTGTGAGCGAGGGCGCTACGGAATTGCACATTGTGGGCGGGTTGAACACCAAACTACCATTTAGCTACTTCACGGATTTGCTTTCTACCCTCAGGCAACAATATCCGCAGCTCCATTTGAAAGCTTTCACGATGGTGGAGATCGATCATTTTGCCCATTTCTATAAAATGACGGACGAAGCGGTCATCCAACAATTGATTGAGGCCGGGATGGGGTCTTGTCCCGGCGGTGGGGCAGAGATTTTTCGCGAACCGACTCGGTCGATGATTTGTGCACACAAATGCGATGCTCGCCGGTGGCTCGATCTTTCCGCCAAAGTACACGCGGCCGGGTTGAAAACGAATGCCACAATGCTCTATGGGCATATTGAATCCATGGAAGATCGAGTTGATCACCTTATCCGCCTACGCGAACTGCAGGATCAGTCGGGCGGATTTCAGTGCTTCATTCCGCTGGCTTTCTACCCACCCGGAACACAATTGGCGCATCTGCCAGGCCCCTCCGGAGTTGATTCACTCAAGACAATGGCCGTCTCGCGTCTGATGCTTGATAACTTTGACCACATCAAAGCTTACTGGGTTATGCTCGGCAAGCGACTTGCTCAAGTAGCACTCCACTACGGCGCCAACGATATTGACGGGACAATCACTAAGGGCGGTGAGCTTTCCGAGAGTTACTCTGTGGAATCGAACAATGAAGTCCGGATGCCAAAAGCGGAACTTATCGCTTTGATCGAGGACGCCGGATTCCAAGCCGTCGAACGCGACACGGTTTACAATCGCGTCGAGCGCAGCAGCAGTGTTAGTTTGGCCTGACGCCGCTTAATATCCCTTGCGTTAACACTCGTCCCCATAACCTGACTCAACATTTCTACCAAGTTTTGATGCAAACCAAACCAGCAGCTCAGAGAATCAGTGTGGCGCATTCGCCCGACTCCGATGACGCATTCATGTTCTACGGGCTTGCCACAAACAAACTCGATACAGGGGCTTTGACCTTCACCCACGTGCTCAAGGACATCCAAACCTTAAATGAAGAAGCAATGCGTGGAACATACGACGTGACTGCGATTAGCTTTCACGCCTACGCCTATATTGCCGACAAATATGTCCTCCTGCCTCACGGTGCTTCGATTGGTGAAAACTACGGGCCAGTGGTGGTGTCCCGCGAACCCGCCAAAGCAGAACAACTATCCAGTCTCAAAATTGCCGTACCGGGCACGTTGACCAGTGCTTTCTTAGCCCTGCGAATCTTTAACCCGGACTTCGAATATGAGGTAGTGCCCTTCGATGAAATTATTGACGCAGTGCAGGAGGGTCGGTGCGACGCGGGACTGTTGATTCACGAGGGACAGCTTTTTTACGAATCAATCGGGCTTCACAAAGTTTTGGATCTGGGTGAGTGGTGGAATAAAAGAACCGGTTTACCTCTGCCGATGGGGGGAAACGCAATCCGGCGCGACTTGGGACCAGAGCTGATGCGGGAAGTATCCAAAGCACTCCGCGAAAGCATTCGCTACGCACTGGATAATCGGGAAGATGCGTTGCAGTACGCAATGCAGTTTGCCAGGGACATGGATACGGAACTCGCGGATCGCTTCGTGGCGATGTGGGTCAACGATCTAACACTCGACTACACCGAGCGCGGCCGCGAAGCCGTTGCGCGCCTGCTCTCGGAGGGCTTTAAGCGTGGAATTATTCCTAAAAATGTCGCGCTTGAGTTCATAGACTCAGACTGACGTCGCCAGCCGTAAATCGGAGTCAGCTTTTACTAAGGAGAACCAAAGCGTAACTTACTCCAGTGACGCGCACTTTACACCATCTGCGTGGAATTTTTTTCCATAACGAAGTCCGGCTTCAGCAATCCACGCCGGCCGGCAGGGGTCCAAGCCTTTCCCTTGGCAACAGGAACTTCTGGGGAAGCATCTGAGGGGTGTTCACCTGCACCCCCGTAGCGCTGGTCTTAACCTGGTTTTCATAGTTGGATATTAAAGAAATGCCAAAAATTGGATTCCGCATCGCGATATTCATTCTGGTTCTCGTCGCAGGTCTAATGGCTGGCCCGACGGTATTCGCTCAAAATGCGGCCGCCAGCTCAGACACCCTCAGTCAACCCGAGATCGATCGCGTCATCAGAGCCTTTACCGCCAAAGAAACTGAATTTCGAAAGGCGCTTAACCTTTACTCATTCAAACGTGACGCAATGATCCAGACTTTAGGTATGGGGGGGCAGGTTACGGGTGAGTATCATCGCGTTTCTAACTTCACTTTTGATGATCAGGGGAACCGCTATGAAAAGATCAGCTTTTTCCCGATGCCCTCATTCGGCGGCGTGACGCAGGAAGATTTGGAGGACCTCGGTGGGATTCAGCCCTTTGCTCTGGAGCCTTCGAAGATCGACAAATACAACATTAAGTATGTTGGAAAAGAGAAGATCGACGAGTTAAATCTGTATGTTTTTGAAGTGACGCCAAAGGTGATTCCAGACCCCAAGAAGATCAAGGAACGCCTGTTTATCGGGCGCGTCTGGGTGGATGATCAGGAGTTGCAGATTGTTAAGACGAAGGGCAAAGGAACCCCAGAGACTAAGATTAACAAGTTCCCCACCGTCGAAACTTATCGTGAACAAATTAGTGGTCGCTATTGGTTTCCGACCTATTCGTATGCGGACGAAGAGCTGATCTTCGAGAACGGCGAACCACTACACATTCGCATGAAGGTGCGCTACACCGACTTTGCGCCGGCACGCGCGGATGTGAAGGTAATTGAAGTCGATGGGGCTGAGCTCCCGAATCAGGAAATGAAGCCCCCGCCCCCCAAGCCAAAGCCATAAAGGTGAAACTCTTTAGTCTAGTTTGACTCGGCCACCCGTAACTCCCGGGCTATCGTTGTATGGATTTGCTCAACCAGAGCCTGTACTTCTTCGTCAGATGAAAGCCCGGCCGTAGCTATCGGTGGAAGTAGCACAAACTCGATTGTACCCGGCTTCGATTGGCCGGTTCCCTTGCCCATTAAGACATCAGTGTTCTTGATCGCGACCGGCACAATAGGAACGCCCGCCTGAACAGCCATGTAGAATGCGCCTTTTTTGAACGGCAGAAACTGACCAGGCTTCGACCGTGTCCCTTCAGCAAAAACACCAAATGAGATTCCTGATCGAATCCGCTGCGTTGCTGCGGTCGTTGTTTCAAATGCTCTTTCACGATTCGACCGGTCGATGGCCATAATGTTCACGAAGCCCATGCCGTATCCCAGAATCGGCACCTTCAGTAGTTCCTTCTTAGCCAGCAGTCCGATTCGTCTTCCGGTGTAGACAAAAAGTGTAGCCGTATCGAGATAGGAGCGGTGATTAGCTATGAAAACATAAGTCTGCTTCGGATCGAGAAATTCGGTGCCTTTCACTGAAACCTTCATGCCACTCAATCGCAGCCAATTGCGTCCACCAAATAGCGCCCATGGATAGACCAACTCAGGCTTTCCCACCAGCCATGAGATAAGCAGGACTGGTATCCCCAAGATAACTAAGAGAGCGCCGGCAACGAATAGGGACCACCAATAGTGCAGCCGCCCTGCGACGTTGAAACGGCCACTTATGCTAGACTCGACCGTGCTCGACGCCGAGGTCGCAGTACTCTCATTGAACAACTTTTGCGAAGGGTTTTCGGAATGTCTCATCAGCGGCTGCGGATGGCGTGTCTCACTCTTCTTGTCGTAATCGGCTCCAGCCCGGCGGTTCTTGTTTATGCCCAGAGACCTGCGGCGGCGCGAATAACAATTCCGTCGCCACGCTCGGTGCTCGGGTTCACACCCGGTGATGATCGGACGATTGCCGACTGGAGACAGATTACAGACTATTTCGCAGGATTGGACAAGGCTTCTGACCGCGTGTCTGTCCAGACGATCGGACAGTCGACACTTCGGCGTCCTATCATTGCCGCCTTGATTAGCGCCCGTGAAAACATACTCGCGCTCAACCGTTACAAAGAGATTCAGCAGAAGCTGGCAGATCCCCGCAATGTTGCGACTGCGGCCGAGCGCGATCGCCTGATCCGCGACGGCAAAGTGGTCGTCGCCGTCTCGTGCTCTATCCATTCGACTGAAATCGTAGCCTCCCAGATGTCGATGCAACTCGCTTTTGAGCTGGCTAGCGCCCAGGATGCAGAGACTCGGGAAATGCTTCAAAGCACGATTCTGATACTAATTCCCTCTTCCAACCCGGATGGTATCGATATTGTAGCTAAATGGTACCGCAAAACACTGGGAACGCCGTTCGAGGGGAAAGAGCCGCCCGAACTCTATCATCACTACGCGGGACACGATGACAATCGCGATTGGTTCATGCTCAACCTGAAAGAGACGCAAGCCATAACGCGCATGTTCTGGAAGGAGTGGTTTCCGCAGATTGTCTACGACATCCACCAGCAGGGGCCCAATGGATCGCGATTCTTTATTCCTCCGTTTTTCGATCCCGCGAATCCCAATATTTCGCCATTGCTTTTGCGGCAAGTGGGGTTGATAGGGTATAAGATCGCTGCCGACTTGCAGGCTGTAGGTACTAAGGGCGTGATTACAAACTCGACGTATGACACTTGGTGGCATGGTGGTTTTCGTACCGCCCCCTACTTTCATAATTCCATCGGCATTCTCTCCGAGGCAGCCAGCGCCAGGCTAATGACTCCAACGACGGTAACCCGCGAGCAGCTTGCCCGATCCACTTCGCGGGGTATGCGTAACGCGCTCGAAGCAGCCACAAACTTTCCCGATCCCTGGCCCGGCGGGGAATGGCGGCCGCGAGAGATCATGAACATGGAAATGACTGCTACGCGCTCGGTACTCGGAATGGCTGCCAAATTCCGCTCCGAGTATCTGAGAAACTTTTATGAGTTGGGCCGTCAAAATACAACGGCTACCGCAGCGCCTGATGAGCCAATCGCTTATCTAATTCCCGCCGGTCAGGGTCGCGATGAGTCAGTGGCTAAGCTGGTTGGCGCTTTAGTCGAGCAGGGCATCGAGGTTCACAGGCTCGATCGGGAGTTGCATGCTGCCTATGGACCGCACGTTTTGCAACGCACAAACTCTGCGGCCGCTAAGCTGGGAAGTTACCGAAGGATCATTGCCCACACGTCTGGATATCACGAGGTGCCGACCAGTAGCTACATTGTGTTTCTAGGTCAGCCACAGAGACGAAATGTCCTGGCTTTGCTGGAACCCCAGATCTATCCAAATCGGACTAACTCGCAGGGCGAAGCAGAGCGTCCCTATGACGTGGCAGGATGGACTCTGTCCATGCAGTTAGGTGTGGATGCGCCGGCAGTCACCGCTATTCAGGAAGCCGTCGTTGATCGGCGACTGTCAATGGTGCGCGACGCAAATGAAGTTCGTAAAGACCTGGCCCTTCCGTTGAAAACCGCAGACTCCTCTCCGATTGTAAACCCGCTGGGACAGCCCCAAGGAGCGACAAGAATTGGGATCTACAAGGCCTGGACCTCAAACATGGACGAGGGCTGGACGCGCTTCATCTTCGACAGCTTCAACGTGCCCTATAATTCTGTGCACGATGCCGCCCTGCGGCAAGAGGATCTCTCGGCGAAATATGAAGCCATCATTCTGCCTTCTCAGCGTGCCCGCGAGATCATCGAGGGCAATCTCGCTGGAGCATATCCCGAGGAATTCACTGGGGGCATTTCGGCGGCAGGTGTGGTAAAGCTTAAGGGATTCGTTGAAGCGGGAGGCACGCTTATCTGCTTTGATGCTGCTTGTGAGTTGCCGATCAAACAGTTCAATCTCCCGTTGCGTAACGCCCTTGAAGGACTCCGATCCTCCGACTTTTACTGTCCCGGTTCTGTGCTTTCGCTCGAGGTGGATAACACACAGGCTCTCGCCCGCGGGTTGGCTCGCAATGTTGATGCCTACTTCATCAATAGCTCAGCGTTTGAGACAACTGACCCGAAGGTGCATATTATTGCCCGCTACGCAAAGGAAAACTTGCTGCGCTCAGGCTGGCTGATGGGCGAAGATAAATTGAAGGGACAAATCGCACTTGCCGAAGTTTCTCTGGGAAAGGGACGAATAGTTCTTTTTGCTTTTCGCCCGCAGCATCGCGGCCAGACTTGGGGTACGCTGCCCTTCATCTGGAACGCCCTCAGACCGCGTTTGAATTGAGGCCCGGTTGGGTGATGCCGTAAGGTACGCCAACCTTCTTCATTACTCAGCAAGAGCTTGAAGACGCCAGACCTTAGGCGTATCTTTAGCACAGTTCATCTCTCCCTCCGGCAAGCCTTTATTAAGCATCTATTTTCGCGCCTGCACATCAAAGCGTGTTAGCAATCGTGCTTCGCACTTACAGGAGTTTTATCCCGTGAAGACCAATTTCGCCCGCCTACTGCTCCTCCCAATATTCACCACGGCTCTCGTTATTCCTCTGACAGCCCAGACACGGGAGCGCCGTGTAGGACAGAATTCTACACCTTCGGTGCCTAACGCCTCGACTCCCTCTCTACCACCGGTGCTTGGTGGAACGGGCACGACCGCAGGGCAACCGAGCGTACAGTCTCCAACAATCAATAGCGGACCAGAAGAAGTTGGCGCAGGCGACGTAATTCGAGTTGATACTACCCTTGTTACCCTCCCGGTGAGCGTTACGGATCGCAATGGCAGGTACATTCCCAATCTTACCAAGGAGGATTTCCGCCTCTGGGAGGACGGAGTCGAACAGCAGGTCGCCTTTTTTGCGTCTGTAGATAAACCGTTTTCCGTGGTGTTAATGATCGATACGAGCGGTTCAACTCGATTCAGGATCGAAGACATTCAGGACGCCGCTATCACGTTTGTAAACCAGTTGCGCCTGGACGATCAGGTAATGGTCGTCTCATTCGACG
This sequence comes from Acidobacteriota bacterium, assembly GCA_020199975.1. Taxonomy (GTDB): domain Bacteria; phylum Acidobacteriota; class Blastocatellia; order Pyrinomonadales; family Pyrinomonadaceae; genus PSRF01. The sequence continues at coordinate 2,804 of JAIVJP010000002.1, read as the reverse complement.
ATGACGTCAGGATTTTGGCTGAGTTCACTGGTGATCGAGGCAGACCCCAACCCCAGCACCAGATTTCCGATGTTACACATCCAGAGCATGTGTCCCAGTTCATTGATTCTCCAGTAGTGAGCCGCCTGAGCTAAAAAAAACGCTAGTGGAAAAAGTCCCACCAGGCGGCTTCCAACCTCACCGGCCGATATCCTGATTCAAATTCTAGGTGGGATGGGCGGTGGCCGCGGAGGCCGCTCTGGCGGAGGCGGAATAGGCTCGAGCCGAGCCGACTACGAGCAGGCCAATCGCTATCTCCGAGACCTCGCTGAAAGGACAGGCGCCAGACAATTCCAGGCTGATTCGACAAGGAATCTCGCCTACGCTTTCGGCAATGTTGCCGAAGAGCTCCGCCGGCAGTATAGCCTTGGTTTTTATCCGAAGAGACCACCGCAACCGGGTCAACGGCGGCAGGTTCGAGTGCGCGTAAATCAACCTAATCTGGCTGTTCGAGCTCGCGACAGTTACATCTTTAATGCTCCGGGTTCCGCCAGCCAGGATAGTACCGCTCAAAAACCCGCGCCTGTTCTGCGCAGGAAGTTAGCAGAAGTGCCCGTGCAGAAGAGAAGCTAAGCCCGAGCGCTGATACCACACTAGACGTAACGCTAACATTTCGTCCAATCAAGCAACTACCCGACGTTAGATTTTCGTTCGACATTGAAATTTGATTCTTCCGTTCGCTTGGTCGGCCAAAGCCTGTGCAGCACTGTTCCGATAATCCATAGGACTATTGCGGTCAGAAGAGTCAGCACTAACCAAAACTCCCAGTAGACATTGAACGTTTGCTGCCATCCCGGGTCGACGTGGTGGGCGACGTTCACGTTTAGGTTAGCCGGCGTCAACACCCGCGACAGAAATTGGACGAGCAGATACCAACCCAGAGCATAGCGCCACCCGGCCCGATCCATTCCTACTCTTCTGATCGCGAAGATTCCTACGATGAGTCCGCCTAGGTGTGCCAATGTGGAAGACAGAAACATTCCCCCCCAACCCCAGCACCAGATTTCCGATGTTACACATCCAGAGCATGTGTCCCAGTTCATTGATTCTCCAGTAGTGAGCCGCCTGAGCTAAAAAAAACGCTAGTGGAAAAAGTCCCACCAGGCGGAACCACAAGCTTGGCAGCTCATTTTGGGAAATTGTCGAAGAAGAGTTTTCCATAATGGCGGCGAGTTCAAAAAAAACCTTATGTTACTTTACGTTCGCCCCAATGCTCATTTTCGTTTTAGAATAGCATCGTCGTTTCAGGAATCTGAAAAAACTCCGACTCACGGTAGTGGTTCATTTTGAGTCCGGAAGTTCAGAGTTCAACCTTTAGGTTGCGGCTTACCGGTGCGGACAAGCTAAAGCTTGAACTCTAAACTTAACCAGCACCCCGACCGGAGTGCCCAACTTCAGAACGCCTTTATAGCTTGAAATAGCGACGCGTTAATATGCCGACTCTAGAAGCTCTCCTAGAAAAACCCATTCCTGAACTAAAATCTCTGTTTATCGATCATGCTCGACGTGTGCCCCGAGGACTTGTCGAGGCACTGGAGACCGATCCGCGGCAGGGAGCTCAACATCTTGCGAAACGCATTCGGGCGCGTTGGCGCAGTAACCGTTCTGAGGGACAGCGCCTGCACTCGCTGCTGCGATTTGAAATTGAGCTGTGGGCAGAAGGCTACAGTTTCGTCGCCGGTGTGGACGAAGCAGGCATGGCCCCGCTGGCCGGTCCCGTTGTCGCGGGAGCGGTCATTCTTCCGCGTAATTACAAGCTTCGCGGGCTCAATGATTCCAAAAAGATTCTTGATGGAGAGACCCGGGAAGAGATGGCGAAGCACATCAAGCACGACGCTGTCTGCTGGTCATTTGGGTTTGCTGAAGTTGAGGAAATAGACCGTTTGAATATCTATCACGCCGGTTTACTGGCAATGCAGCGAGCATTTCAAGGTCTTAGCTGCGTTCCCGATTTCGTTCTTGTTGATGCCCGCCGAATACCAAACTGCTCCACACCTCAGCGCGGCATCATCCGGGGGGATGCGTTGTCAGCTAGCATTGCAGCAGCTTCCATAATTGCGAAGACAACACGCGATGGCTACATGCTTGAGCTGGATAGGACGTACGCCGGGTATGGCTTCGCATCTCATAAGGGTTATCCGACACCCGAGCATTGCCGTGCACTTAAAGAACTCGGTGCATTGCCCATCCACCGAAGGAGCTTTGCGCGGGTGCGGCAAGTCCTGGGATTGGATCCGGTGCAAACTGAGTTGTTCGAGCCCGCGGCGGATGCGTCTGGGGAAGTTGCATCCGCTCAAACTCATTAGAAACGTGCACTTTTTGAGATAGTTAAGGAATTACCTTAAGTTATCAAGGACATGGCACTCACCGAATACAAGAAGAAGCGGAAGTTCGACAAGACGCCCGAACCCGGTCCGAAGGAAAAACGCACGAGGACTGGGCGGCTCTTCGTTATTCAGAAGCACCGGGCAACACAGTTACATTACGACTTCCGGCTGGAAGTCGACGGTGTGTTGAAGTCGTGGGCAGTCCCCAAAGGGCCTTCGCTTGATCCAACCGTAAGGCGACTCGCAATGCAGGTCGAGGACCACCCAGTAGACTACGCAAAGTTTGAAGGAGTGATACCTGAAGGGGAATATGGTGGCGGCACGGTGATGGTCTGGGACTACGGAACGTATAAACCTGAGAATACCGACGATGTCTCCCTGGCGCTGCGCAAAGGCGAATTAAAGTTTTCCCTCAACGGTAAGAAGCTAAAAGGATCG
>JAIVJP010000419.1 GCA_020199975.1 Acidobacteriota bacterium | reverse complement strand
GCTTTAGGCCGGTGTTGGAGAGTTGGCCCGATTCCCTTAACCGTTTTAGCGGTTTCGAATGGCCGAGTTGAAGACGCTTTCGGAAAACCGTTAGAAACGGTTCGAGGATCGGAGCTCGCTTTGACACCGGGCTAAAGCCGCGGTGTGAATGAGACAGTTACAAAAAAGCAACCTAACCTACTGCTGGATTTCAATATACGTTGACCCTTCGCTAGTTCAACCATTACAATCCACTCCAATGTCAACCGGATCACGATCTCTTCTGCGCGGTTTGCTGTTGGTCGGGTTGTTGGTCATCTGTGCGAATTATGGCAACGCCCAGCAACGCCCCCTCCTTACGGAAGATGTCGACATCATTCCTCCAGGTACAATGAGGATTGAGGCTGGGATAGATTTTCTCCAAGGCGCAAAGTTTCCGGCATCAGGCCTGACCGGAGATCTGACGCGCTTCGCTGTGATCGGGATCAATATCGGTTTCGCTCCCAACGTCGAGTTTCAAATCGAAGGCGTTGCGCAGAATTTTCTGAGTATCAATTCAAGAAATCCCTCGGCGATCCCGTTGGAACTTGTACCAGGGGCAAATTCGGCTAATGACACCGGCGACTTTACCCTGGCAACAAAATTTAAACTGCGCGCTGAGACGAGCCGCGGACCTTCACTGGGCTTTCGTTTTGGCGTGCAATTGCCGAACTCCAATCAGGCGCGAGGCATCGGTCTCAATCAGACGAATGCATTCGGCTCCATCCTAATCGGCAAGAAGTTTGGGCACGACGGACGCTTCAATACCTTTGGCAATCTGGGTATTGCGATTCTAACGGCGCCGACCACCCTTTTTTCTCAGAACGACGTCCTTACCTACGGAGTGGCCGGGATATTCCGTCTCAACCGGCAATTTAGTTTGGCCGGCGAGGTCAACGGCCGGGTGAACACACGCCCAGGCAGCGGCCCGCTGGGAACTGAGTCTCAATCAGAGGCCCGGTTGGGAATGCAGATCCGCGCGTCCGGTTTGCGTTTCGATTTTGCCGGTATTAAGGGCCTGACGAACTTCAGTCCTAACTCCGGTCTTACCATCGGGGTAACTTACGACACGCCGCCCGTCTTTATTCCCGCCAAGTAGATCTAACAGTACTCTTCACTGATATGGACTGGTTGGTATCAATTGGGCGCTGGCTGGAGCAGTACATAATCGGCGTGCCGCTTTACCTTGCGGCGCCGGCGATGGTTCTCATTGGCGCCCTCGATTCGTCGCTGCTATCCCTGCCGGAAATTAATGATTACCTGGTCGTTGGGCGTTGTTACAAGTATCCCAACGCGGTTTTCTACTTCCCGCTTTTTGCTGCCGCCGGCTCCGTTCTCGGATGCTGGCTGCTCTATTCGATCATGCGACGCGGTGGTCAGGCTCTCTTGCGCAAACGGTTCAAGCCCGAAAGCATTCAGCGCGTAGAAAGAGCCTATGCGCGGTTCGGCTTTCTGGCTATCGCTGTCCCAGCGATACTTCCGCCGCCCCTGCCCTTCAAAATCTTCGTTGCTACCGCCGGCACGCTGGAATACCCGCGCTGGAAGTTTTTGACCACCGTGATGTTGGCGAGGTCGTTTCGCTATTACGTGGAAGGCATCCTCGCAGTTTTTTACGGCCGGCGCGTGCTATTGTTTATGAAAGACAATGGTTTGGTCATTCTCAGCATCGTGGCAGCCGTGGCTGTGCTTGGTTTGCTGATTTACGTCGTGGTCAATCGATGCCGGACAGGTTTTGTTAGGAAGGCGGCGCAAACGGGAAAATCGGAGAATTAGTTTAAGAACAAATTTACCAGGCAGGAAGGACTCTTAGTTGAAACTGCTGCTCGATAAATTCATTAAAAGCCTTTCGCGTCTATCGGACTTTCTCATCGCTTTTGGTCCGTTTGGGCTGTTCGCCGTTGCAGTTCTTGATTCAAGCTTTGTACCGTTACCGAGCAGCGCTGATGCGTTGATGCTGCTATTAACGGCAGCTCATCCGGGTTGGATGGTCTTTTACGCAATCGTTGCCACCGCGGGATCGACGCTTGGTTGTTGGATTCTCTATTACGCGTCACGGCGCGCGGGCAAGCGTGCGCTCGCCAGGTTTTCAGAATCGAAACAGAAGCGGGTCAAGGACCTAATAGATCGTTACGACGTAGTCTCCGTACTGGTCGCATCGCTTTTGCCGCCGCCATTCCCCTTCAAATTATTTGTGATCACGGCCGGAGTGTTTCGCTTCAGCCTTACTCGGTTTGTGGTGGCGATTGTGGTGGGGCGTGGTTTTCGTTTCTTGTTGGAAGGCTACTTCGCAATTCGTTACGGCGCTCAGGCAAAGGTGTTTCTGGCGAAGTACTACCCCTGGATCGGTTTCGGACTTGCAGTGACGATTATTGCTGTGTTGCTGACCCGCAGTTTGTGGAGACGAAGATCGGATTCGCGCGTTGAGGCAAGTCTAGAAGCCGGGAACTAAGGGGAGGAGCGGCGCGGCCTCGGTGGTTTCCTCCGTTTTGATTTCTAGGAACTGAAAGTTTCGGGCGCTCGCAAGATCTTTGACGCCGTGTTCTCCAAGGCGCGTTAGCAGATGTAGAAAAACCTCGGCGGTCGCGAGCGCGTCGCTGCCGGCCCGATGCCGGTGGAAGATCGGGATCGAGAAATGGTTGGCAACTGTGTCAAGGCGGTAGTTAGTTAAACCCGGAAACACTCGCCGCGACAACTTAACCGTGCAGAGGTGCGTATTAATCATTCGGTGGCCGGGGTAAACGCGTGAGATTTCATGATTTAAGAAACTTGTGTCGAAAGGTGCGTTGTGCGCAATGAGCACTGCGTCGCTGACGAAATCCAGCCACTGAGGAGCGACATCGGCGAATACCGGTGCGGTCTTTACCATGTCGTTGGTTATCCCCGTGAGCGCGACCACAAAACGAGGAATGGCAATCTCGGGATTTACCCCTTAAAAACCGCATCGACGATTTCAGCTGCGTTAGCTCGTCCGCCCCAGTCGCGCAACAAGTCGATTGTTTCTTGAACAAGAGTTGAGTCGGAAACGAGGTTTGGATAGGGAGCCATCGGGCGCGATTGTAACACGCATTTATATTTCGATTTGGGGAAAGATTGTGCGAACCGAAGATGTGATTGAGAAATTCAGAGCGATGGGCGCGCTGCTTGAAGGCCACTTTGTCCTCACCAGCGGGCTTCATAGCCCTAACTACTTGCAATGTGCCCTCGTGCTGCAGCATCCAGCGGAAGCTGAGAGATTTGGTCGGGCCATCGCCGAAAGTTTCAAACAGGACAATATTCAGCTCGTGGCTTCTCCGGCGATTGGCGGGATCGTAATCGGACATGAAGTTGCCCGACAACTAGGCGCTCGATTCATTTGGACTGAGCGCGAGAATGGCGAGATGACTTTAAGGCGCGGGTTTTCGGTGTCACCCGGTGAGAGAACGGTGGTTGTTGAGGACGTGGTAACGACGGGCGGTTCAACCCGCGACACGGTGAATGCTTTGCAAGCCGCAGGCGCAAACGTTGTTGCGGCGGCTTCAATCATCGATCGTTCAGCGGGCAATGCCGATGTGGGTGTGCCGCGTTTCGCGCTCGCTACGCTCAACGTGCTATCCGTGGACCCTTCAATTTGCGAGTTGTGCAAACGAGACGAAGCGGCGATAAAGCCGGGAAGCAGGAAACCGCTAGTCAGTGGTCAGTAGTCAGTTGTCGGTGGCATAACCCCTGGATTAGAGGTAATTAGTCTACTTTCGTTTACGACTGACAACTGACCACGAACTACTGACCAACCATGAATTTCAAGCTCACCATTCAATACGACGGCACAGATTTTCATGGCTGGCAGATACAGGGCGAACTGCGCACGGTTCAGGGAGAATTAACCCGCGCGCTAACGTTGATTGATGGCCTCGAGGTGATAGTTCATGGCTCCGGCAGAACCGATGCAGGCGTTCACGCACAAGGTCAGGTGGCCAGCGTTCGAATAGAGCGAGACATAACTCCCGAAAAGCTTCGCGCGGCAATTAATGGAAACGTGGCCAAAGACCTGCGCATCATGGAGGCGCAAATCGCCAGCGACGACTTTCACGCACGCTATTCAGCTCTGGAGAAAACCTATCTCTACCGAGTCGTAAACGGTCCGGTGATGTCCCCATTTTGGCTTCGCTATGCACACCACGAGGCTCAGCAACTTGATCTTGAAGGCATGACCTCGTGTGCCGCTCTATTTCTTGGTACTCATGACTGGACTGCTTTCTCGGCGGCTCAATCGGACACCGAGGGCAGGACCCGCACCATTAATCACCTCGAAGTTTCTGGGCACACGGATGAACGCTCAGGCGAACCAATGGTCGAGATCAAGGCCAGTGCCGACGGGTTCCTCCGTTACATGGTGCGTTCTATCGCTGGGACTTTGTTGGCAGTCGGCCGTGGCGAGATGGACCAGCAGCATATTAAACGCGCCATCGAGCAGGGTGATCGCTCGCTGGCCGGAGCAACCGCACCCGCGTATGGGCTGACGTTATTGTCGGTTCGGTATGAGTGAGTGCGTCGGCTTGGCCGCTTCCCTTGCGGAAATGCTCTGAGGCTGTGTGAAAACTCAGGTAGTCGGGCTACTGCCCTGAGGCGTGAACTTCTCTTCACTGTTTTGAAACTTACGAGCCACATGATACGTTCTAGCAACGTTGCAAGAGAGCCGCATATCGGAAATCAATTCTGGCTGAAGTATGAAGTATTTAGAGCCGCAAACGCCCGCGGCCACAGTACGACAGATTCAGAACATACCCCAAAGGAAAACCTTATGAAGTTGATTACATTCCCGGAGAGAGATAGTTTTGCAAAAACCGTCACGCTGGCCGGTAGGATAGCCTTTCTGGCCGCCGTCTTCGTTTGCCTTAGCTTCTTTGCCCCCGACACAGTCGCCCAG
>JAIVJP010000418.1 GCA_020199975.1 Acidobacteriota bacterium | reverse complement strand
CATGGACCCTAAACGTCAATCTTGGCTCAGGCGACATTGCGGTCAGTCTCGTTCTCCAACAGGAAGGTGAACGCTTGCGCGGATCGATGCAGGGCGGGTTAGGCAGCAGCGAGATTGCCAACGCCTCAACCGGCGCTGGCGGGGATCTTCGGTTTACCGTTCCCGCGACGTTTGAAGGTCAAACCGTGGAAGCAACATTCGCCGGAAAAATTACCGGCAACGAAATGCAAGGTACGGTGAACGTAGTCGGTCGTGCGCCCGGTTCGTTTACCGGAATGAAAGCCGGGCCGCCGGCCCGGCCTGTCGCGTCGCCCACACCGCCAGGACCATAATGATACTGCAATTAGCGGACTGTTGCAGAGCCATTCGGAACTACAATGGTCGGTGGATAGGTTGACGCGGAGGGCTTTCATTTCATCGCGCGAGAGCCGATTGCCGGTCGCGTAGCTGAAATGGCGGTCGAGGCAACGCCAACGGTAACGAAATCCGCGGCACTGTTGAATCAGAAATCGGTTTTGCGCGTTTCACCGGGACTCGTCAAAGATGAAAGGTATGATGATGAGACAACTATTCATTCACTTCCTGACCTGCTCGCTGATAGCCGGGTTTTTATTGCCGGAAACGTTCGCGCAGGGTCGCGCCAGCATGCCGGACACACTCATTCGCAATGCGACCGTGCTCACCGTAACGCACGGAACACTGCCGAGTGCTGACGTGCTGATACGCAAAGGAAAGATTGCCGCGGTAGGGAAAAATCTGAACGGCGGAAATGCCCGGGTGATCGACGCAACCGGCAAATACCTTATGCCGGGAATTGTCGATTGCCATTCCCACTCAATGCTCGACGCCATCAATGAAGGCAGCCTGTCTGTTACCTCGATGACCCGTATGAATGACGTGCTCAATCCAAACGATGTAGACCTTTACCGGGCGTTGGCGGGTGGAGTGACTGCCCTGAATCTCCTGCACGGCTCGGCCAACGCAATTGGTGGCCAGAACACCGTCGTGAAGATCAAGTACGGCCGGCCGGTGGAGGAGTTCTCCTTTCCAGGTGCGATGCCGGGAATCAAGTTTGCGCTCGGGGAGAATCCCAAACGCTCGAGCTTTAGTCCTCAGCCAGGACAGCAGCGGCGTTATCCGGCCACGCGTATGGGAGTCGAGGAAGTGATTCGCGAAGCTTTCACGCGCGCTCGCGATTATAAGAAGACCTGGGACGAGTATCGTGCCGGCCTCGCACGGCGCCACCAGAACTTGATTCCGCCGCGGCGCGACCTTCAGCTCGAGCCGTTGGTCGAGGTGATGGAAGGCAAGCGCTACGTTCACGCCCATTGCTACCGCGCGGACGAAATTCTGATGCTCATCAATTTGGCAAATGAGTTTGGTTTCAAAATCAAAACATTTCAGCACACGCTGGAAGGCTACAAAGTGGCGAAGGAGATCGCTCAGCACGGCGCCGGCGCTTCTATTTTTGCCGACAACTGGGCATACAAGATCGAGGCCTACGACGCAATTCCTTACAACGCCGCCATCATGACCCGCGCCGGCGTCAATGTTTCAATAAACTCTGATTCCGACGAGCGCGCGCGTCGTTTGAACATCGAAGCAGCTAAGGCCATGCGCTATGGCGATCTGAGCGAGGAAGAAACGCTCAAACTCATCACCTGGAATCCTGCCTGGCAACTTGGAATTCATGATCGCGTCGGGTCGATCGAAGTTGGCAAGGATGCGGACCTGGCAATCTGGAGCGGCCATCCGCTCAGCGTCTACTCGCGGGTCGAGATGACGTTTGTAGACGGTGAAATCTTTTTTGATCGTCAGCAAGACCTGGCACGACGCGCCGATATTTTAAAAGAGCGAGCGCAATTGGAGCAGGCAGAACCTAATCGTCCATCGTCAGGTGGCACCTCACCGCCAACGCCGCGCCGCCGCCGTCCTACGAATCATGACGATGACATCTGGGAGGGAGGAATCGAACATCCATGAGCAGATCGAGAGACGGGGAGATAAGGGGACACGGAGACAGGGGGACGCGGAGACCCGGAGATGGCGGCGGTAATTTACCGGTCAGGAAGGGTGGCTTGCCCTGTGGCTTGCCCCCGCTCGAGCGCCAACGGCGCGAGTGGTTGCGTAATCTCTCAACGGGCATATCGCGAGGGAGGGAAAGAGTCTTGAAAACACTCAGGCGTGAGCGGTGGGGTAGTAAGTTGAAAGCTGGGATGACCAGTCGCGCCTTTGGTTACTCGGGCGTGGGCAAGCCACCCTTCCTAACCTGCAAGTTAGCGAGGCTTGAGCCGGCCTTTTGGGGATCGCTGAGTTTTGCCAAAGTCTCTCTATGCTTTCTGCAAGTGAAAGCGGCAAACCTCCGCGTGATCACTGCTATCTGCGCGGTTTTATTGGTCGTCATCAGCACATCATTGGCGCAACAGATTGGTGAACCCACGAGACAGCACAGCGTCAGCTTCCCTCGGGGCATCTATGCCATTCGCAACGCGCATATCGTCACAGTCAGCGGTCCGGATATCGACAACGGGACCATCGTAATTCGCGACGGCAAGATCGAAGCGGTAGGAGCCGGTGTTAGTGTTCCCTCCGGAGTGCAAACCATCGATGCGCGCGGGCTGTGGGTTTATCCGGGGATGATTGATGCTGCAACTTCCATGGGCCTGGTTGAAGTAGGCCAGGGTGCGTCCGGCACGGTTGATACAGCCGAGGTGGGCGACTTAAATCCTAATGCGAAAGCTATTAGTGCCATCAACCCGCACAGCGCCCATATTCCAGTTACGCGCGTCGATGGCGTTACCAGTGTCGTTTCAATGCCCGTCGGCGGTTTAATCTCTGGTCAAGCGGCAATCGTCAATCTGGTTGGTACCACGCCACTTGAAATGACAGTCGTTCCTTATGCTGCCCTGGTAATTAATTATCCTCGTGCGGGAGCAGGCGGGGGCGGCGGTTTCTTCACCCCCGAGCAGCCGCCTAATCTCACCGAGGCGCTGGCACAGGCAAATCGCCAACTCGAGCAAATTCGCAAAATGCTCCGTGACGCTGAAGCTTACGGACGGGCAAAGGAAGCGTACGCAAAGGACAAGACCCTGCCGCGAGCCGATCAGAATGTTCTTCTTGAGCCACTTGTTCCTTATG
>JAIVJP010000417.1 GCA_020199975.1 Acidobacteriota bacterium | reverse complement strand
GCATACCACCTTCTTTCCCGCACGCAACTCGATATTGCCGATCTGGCTTCTGTCCGTGCCGCACTGGACCAATACAAACCCTGGGCGATCGTCAATGCCGCGGGCTACGTCCGCGTAGACGATGCGGAAGCTGAAGCTGAAATTTGCAGGCGTGAAAATGTTACCGGGCCCGTCTGCCTGGCCCGAGAATGTGCAAGGGGTGGGTTGCCGCTGGTGACTTTCTCATCTGACTTGGTTTTCGATGGACGAAAAGGATCGTCCTATGTTGAAAGTGATGTCGCTTCACCGCTGAACGTTTATGGAAGGAGCAAGGCTGACGCCGATGTGCGAGTGCTCGATGAGTTTTCCGCTGCTCTCGTAATCCGAACCAGCGCTTTCTTCGGTCCGTGGGACAGCTTCAATTTCGTTCACTTGGTCTTGAACAGTTTATCGAAGGGCAAGTCGTTTGTCGCTCTCGACGATATCAGTATTTCGCCCACGTACATTCCCGATCTCGTGAACGCAACCTTAGATCTCCTGATTGATGATGAACATGGTATTTGGCATCTAGCAAATCCTGCAGTTATGACCTGGGCTGAATTTGGTCGTCTGGTCGCGAACAAGGCTGGATACGAGTCGGACCGAATCGAGTGCCGGCCCATTGATTCTCTCGCTCTCGCAGCTCGCAGACCGTTGTTCACACCGCTATCCAGCGAGCGTGGCAACTTCATGCCCTGCCTGGAAGATAGCCTCGAAAGATTTTTCCAAGACAGGAAATGGGATTTACACAGTAGCGCTGTCTCAGCGCGAATTTGGCTTGGCGCGGGGCAAGGTGGTTATTAGCCATGAACGTTCTGGTGACAGGTGGCGCAGGGTACATCGGCAGCGTCGTCGCGGAAGGGTTGATTCGGGATGGCCACAAGGTGACTCTGTACGACAATTTGTCGAAGGGGCATCGTGAGAGCGTTCCCCCTGGTACGGAGTTTGTTCCGGCTGAGTACTTGACTCGGAGACACTGACCACAACCTTGGTGCAAAGGGATATCGAAGCAGTAATTCATATGCCAAATTGGCATCTCAAATGACGAAGACGCGGATTCAATGGATACTCCTCATGAACTTTGAAAACGTTCGACGGCTTCCTTGATCAATCTCTGGGCTCGCTGGGGTCCGAACCGACCGAGTGGCTTGAATTCTTTACCTTTGAAGCTGTTGTACGAGATGAAAAAGTGTTCGATCTCTTTCAAGAGATTTGTGTTCAACCTCGTGAGAGTTTTCAAGTTCTGATGAGTTGCCGACTTGGCAGCAACGGCGATGAGCCGGTCGTTGCGCATAGTTGTGCCATCACGTTCAGTTTGCTTTCCTTCGATCACGCCAATCAGACGAGAAGGCACCAAGCAACCAGTGAAGACAGGCTCGTCTATCAGGAGGAGCACGTCGAGCGGGTCGCCGTCACCTCCGACCGTCGAAGGGATGAAGCCAAAGTCGAAAGGAAAGCTTGCACCCGCCGGCAACACTCCTGATAACTTGAACAACCGGACTTTCTCGTCATAAGCAAACTTGTTGCGGCTTCCCTTGGGCGTGTCAATGACTACGTTCAACTCTCGCGACTCGGAGTCAATGGCTTCCAGTCCAAGGTAGGGCGTGCTCGCTGCGTTAGACATTCTCGGCTGCGAAATCGGGAAGCACTGTGGTACTTCGCGCTTCAGAGAAAAAGACCCGTGTCTCGTGAATTAAGCTGAGTAAATGGTACGCCGATCATCCTTAACCTGCAAAAGCTACAATCTCTCGATTTCTCCAAGAGTGTCGTCACTCTCACCAAATCATGTCAAAGCGTTCACACAGTACGCCACCGTACCGAAGCTTGCCCGGCAGCCTATAAAGTGCCTAGCAATCGCGCTACCGTAAAGAGCCTTGAGCACCAACTATTTTTCTCTTACGGTGGTAGGACTAAGCCTGTAGCGTGTACCAATTCTACTAATCAGGAGGGCCCGTGGTTTTATGAAAAGAGAACAATTGAATGAGCTGTTGTATCAGTCGCTGGAAACTGAACTTGGAGGGGTCGAGGTCTACACTACCGCGCTGCGTTGTGCGGTCAATGACGAACTGAAAGAGGAGTGGGAAGAATACCTCGAACAAACACAAAAACATGTGGAGATCATGCAGCGGATAATTGAGGCGCTGGGACTTGATACCGCCGCTGAGACTCCGGGCCGGCAGGTAGTGCGCCACATCGGGAAATCTCTGGTGAAAGCGATGGAGATGGCCTTGCAGTCTGGTGAGCCAGCCGCCGCGCAACTGGTGGCCGCAGAGTGCGTCACACTAGCGGAGACGAAAGACCATTTGAATTGGGAGCTGCTGGGAGAAGCCACAAAGAAACTCACGGGCCAAGAGGCGAAGGCGCTCAAGGAAGCTTATGAAGAAGTTGAGGAAGAAGAAGACGAACATCTCTATCATACGACCGGCTGGACTAGAGAACTGTGGATTGAATCGTTAGGGCTGCCCGCGGTGCTGCCACCTCCCGAAGAAGAAAAAGATGTAAAGACGGCTATCGGTGCCGCACGAGCCAAGCACGCGCGCGGGGATATGTTATAGGTAACGTGATGAGCACCGCCTGACGCAGAGGCACGGAGAGCGGTTAGACAGTCGCGACCCTGACCGCTTTGCGATCCGTCAAACGTGTCTGGCGGTGGCCTGTAACTGCAGCACAGGTGCACCGTATTTCCATGATTCCAGAGCGTGGCTAGCAAGATTTCTCGCGGAGGACGCGTGATCACCGAGCATCGCCATAAGCCCTTATCTGTTGAAGAGCTGACGCAGCGCAACGTCGAGACGGTCTTAAAATTAGAGGAAGCCGCCAAAGAACAGCGTACGCGCACGGACCGCGTGGCAGAGGTGATTGCTAACTTCTGCGGCAGCCTGACATTTGTTTGGGTGCATGTGGCCTGGTTTGGCGGGTGGGTCGTTCTCAATCTGCTGCCCGGCATCAAACACATCGACCCCTTTCCCTTCACTTTTCTTACACTAGTGGTCTCTCTGGAAGCGATTTTTCCTTCGACCTTTATTCTCATCAGTCAGAATCACGATTCAAGGGTAAGTGAAAGGCGTAACCATCTTGACCTGCAGATCAATCTGCTATCCGAACAGGAAAACACTCAGAT
>JAIVJP010000416.1 GCA_020199975.1 Acidobacteriota bacterium | reverse complement strand
CCTCTAACCTGGCCTTTAGCGAATGGGTCAAGGTGTTCGGCGATGAAAAGCTGACGACGCATTGCTCGACCGGCTGGGACATCACTCGCATAAACTGACGCTCAAGAGAATGAGCAGAACAGTCAACAACAGCCTACGTTAGACGAAAGATACGTCATCCTTCCTGGTCATCCGTTTTACGGATGCCGCTTTAGAGTTCTCTCTCGCCGCGTTACCAAGGCCTACATCCGATGTGTGATTGAGAATCCGCAACAACCCGGGTTTCATTACCATATTATGGAACGCTGGCTTTCCGCATCACCCCCAGCGCTTCCTGCCTCACCCAGTCTTACAGTTGCGGTGTCGCTTCAGGCCCTGGATAGAATGGTTCAAATGGTCTTGACCATCACTCAGGGAGGAAGAGCTACTACCGATGCACAATATGACGCGCCAAATCGCGAACCAGATTTGGAATCAGCTTCCGTCCAAAAATCAAAGACAGCTTTGCGACCGGCTCTTCAACCTGGCACTCAAGCAGGCAGGAGGAATCGGCAATGAGCAACAGCAAAATTCTCAGCAGCCATCTGAAGAGGCAAGCTGTGATTTACATTCGGCAGTCTTCACCCTTACAAGTGGAACTCAATATCGAGAGCCAGAAGCGTCAATATCAACTGACGGAGCGAGCCCAATGCTTGGGATGGCCCAGTGCCCGGTGTGTCGTCATTGATGAAGACCTGGGTATCTCCGGTGCGCAAAGTCATAACCGCCCTGGCTATCAACGACTGATCTCGATGATTGCGTTGCGTGAAGTGGGATTGGTGTTGGGTTTGGAAGTCTCCCGCCTAGCACGCAACAGTCTGGATTGGTATCAACTGCTGGAGTTGGCTGCCGCCTTTGACGTTTTGATTGCTGACGAAGACGGACTCTATGATCCGCATGATTTTAATGACCGCCTGCTCCTCGGCTTGAAAGGCACGATGTCGGAAGTAGAGCTTCACCAAATTCGCAACCGGATGATGCGCGGGCGCCTCAACAAAGCCCAGCGTGGGGAATTGGAGCTCACTTTACCAATCGGGTTGGAGCGCGATCCGCTGACCCACACCACCCGCTTAGCCGTTGACCAAGGGGTACGCCACCGCATCCACCGCATCTTTGATCTGTTTCGGCAACTTCGCACAATTCGTGCCGTATTGCGGCATCTGCGCGCTGAGGGACTTGATCTTCCTTTCCGGCGCATCGACCGCATCAGAGGTGTTGTCGTCGGGTGGAGAGCGCCAAGCTATGATGCAATTTATGCCGTCATTACTAATCCGGTATATGCTGGCGTCTACAGCTATGGTCGGCGGCGGCGTGAGATTAATCCACTGACTCAGACCGTTCATTACCGTAAGCCTGAACGCGACGAATGGATGGTCTTGATTGTCGAGCACCATCCCGGCTATATCAGCCAGGATGAATTTGAGGAGAACCAACGGATTTTGGCTAACAACCGCAATCTCTTTCCAGCCAACCAAGGAGCGGTGCGCCGTGGGCACTGCGGCCGCAAGATGCGGGTTCGTTATCATCAGAGCGCAGCTTATTATACCTGTGATTCAGCACACCAACATTATGATGCTCCAATCTGCAACCGTGCGAGTGCGCAGCGTGTGGATGCTCTGGTTGCTGAACTGGTTCTGAATGTGATCAACGCCGGAACGCTACAAACCTCGCTGGCTTTCGACCAGTCCTTACGTGAGGAAGCGGCAGAGATTGAGCAAGGTTGGCGAGAAAAACTTCAGCGTCTGGAATATCAGGCTGATCTCGCTCACCGTCGCTACGAGATGGTTGACCCAGCCAACCGACTGGTGGCGCAAACGCTTGAGACGGAATGGAATCAGCGCTTGATTGAGATAGAAGAGGCCGGCAAAGAATATGAAGTACGGCGGCTCAAGCAGCGACCGCTTTCCTCTACCTTGGCTGAGATGCAACAGGTGGTCGAGCATCTGCGTGACTATTGGCATCACGGCGTACTGACCCAAGAGGACAAGAAAGAGTTGGTACGGTGTGTTGTCGAGCGCGTTTTTCTGCAGCGCCACGGGAAAGTCATGCGCGCTCAAGTAAGCTGGTATGGCGGAGCGATAAGCGAATTGGATGTCCCCAAATATCTCTTCAGCACCCCGCACTTGTACTATCGGATTCGTGAACTGGCGCGCACCCAAACGGACCTGGAGATTGCTGCGACCCTCAATGTGGAGGGGTTGCGGACGGCAAAAAGCAGACTCTGGAACCAACGGCGGGTCATGGATTTCCGGCTGTCAAATGCGATCCCTTCAGGATTCACCAAAGACACGGAATTACGGATTCCAGCTAACGGATACCTAACCAGTGCGGAAGCCGGTTGCCAACTTGGGGTTGGTCAAAGTGCGATCCAAAGGTGGTATAAATTGGGTCTGCTTTCGGGCAAACATGACGGTGGACAGTCGCTGCTGTGGATTTATTGGAATGAAGAGGTGGAGTATCGTTTGTCCGGGAAAGCCACACCGGATGCACGTATGGTATCGGTCCGTCGGCTGTGCCGTCAGCAGGAGAAATGCTGGGAAGATGTGGTGGCGCAGGCGCAGGCTGAAGGTCACCAAATCTATCGATTGCGACGTGGTTCCAAGCTGCGATTTTATATCCTGCCCGCCAAACCCTTGGAGGTGAGTGGCGAGCCGGTCGCGCAGCATCTTTAATGATCAGAACTTGATCCTGACAACATATGATTGGGAGCAAGAATATGGCTCGTGATGAAAGACAGCGACAGAAGAAGCTCGCCAAGAAGAAGATTAAACGCAGAAAAGCGCTTCTCAGCATCAAAAATGCTGTAGCTAACCTTAGCAGTTCCCTCTCGGCGGCTGAACAGGTTCTACGTGCTGCGAAGGCGCCAATCCATGAGTGTTTGGTGCCAGAAGGTCTTTTTCAAGCTGGTCTCGGCACCGTGATCGTGAGCCGCAAATTGGCCAACGGTTATATCGGCGTCAGTACTTTCCTGCTCGATGTTTTTTGTTTGGGTGTCAAAAATGCCTTCTTTAGAATGACGTCTGAATGGGAATATGAAAACAATTTGCGGCGTTTCAAGCGCGAGGAAAACTTTCAGAATGTGTCTCCGGTTTGCGTCCGCAAATTGGTAGAGGAGGCGGAAGCGTACGCCAGAGATCTTGGCTTCAGCCCACATCCTGATTACCAATTAGCCAAAAAGATATTTGGCGATATTGATAATAATGGTTGTCCGATGAACTTTGAGTTTGGGAAAGATGGCCTGCCGTTCTTTGTCGCTGGCCCACACGATACACCTGAGAAATCATCGAAGATTATCAACACCCTCACTAAGCGCTGTGGTCCTGGTGGATTCCATTATATGGCGGCGTTGGAGGCGCCATTCGCTGAAGATTTTGATGATGAAGAAGATGATTTTGATGCGCAGCGTGTGACCATCATGGGTCAACCAGCGTCAGACGCCGAAATACCGACGCATGATTTTCTGGGACAAAGGAACTTAGACGATTACAGTGATCTGGAATGGCTTGTGGAGGATCTCATAAGCTCGCTGAAGAATGGGTACTTTCTGCAGTGGGAAGCAGTGATCCACGAAGAACAAGGACTGCCTCTCAGCAAAAAGCAAGAGGAAGCCTTATCAGAGATCATTTCTTTTAACGATGAAGGGGATGAGCGGATTCTGTATATCGATGAGATTCCGCGTCCACGTGAGCCATGGTATCAGATTGTGAGAAAAATCATGCCGCGCCTGGTGATCGAACCATTGAAAACTTACGATTCCTGCTATCAGGCAGCTTTTGAAGGCTGGCCTAACTTGGCAGAATGTTTGGGGAAATATGCTAAAGATCTTTCCCTGCCAGAAGGAGTAAGCTCGCCAATCGATGTTGTTCCTGCTGAGCTCCAACATAGACTATGGCTTCAATATTGTTTTGATGCTTTGTGCGGGTTAGGTCAAGACGACGAGCTGACTCTGGAAAATGAAGAGCAGCATTACCGTATAGAGATGTTGATTGAGAGTTTAAGAGAACATATTGAGAGTGTTCGCTTCTTCAATTTGACGCTGGAAACAATAATAATAATGGTAATTTTGCCGCAAAAGGATGAGGAGATTTTCATCCGGCTGATGCTGGAAGCTTTGAAAATGCCACTGGCTAAAGAGAGTATTGCCGAATATTTATAAGGCTTTGATTTCAAGCCTGGATCAATCTTGTGTGAACGTTGACAGTATTATATTTTGCCCCCTAACGCTTGAGGTGGGCTTTAGTAGAAAGGATTGCTTCTTATGTCGGTCGATATAATGTGCGAGTGATGTCCCAGCCGATCCAGCAACGCAGTCGTTAGTTTCTCACTGCCGAAGACCTTGACCCATTCGCTAAAGGCCAGGTTGGTCGTCACCGTCGTCGAGTGCTGGCTATGCCTTTCGGCCAGTAAGTTAAAGAGCAATTCACCGCCAGCCGTGTCAAAAGGAACGAATCCCAACTCGTCTACTATTAATAGGTCAACCCGCAGATACCGCTGGTGCATGCGTCCGAGGGTCCGTTCATCTCTGGCCTCGAGCAGCGACCTGACCAGATTAGCCGCTCTGGTAAATATCACTCGATGCCGGCGTCTCGTTGCCTCTACTCCCAACGCAATCCCGAGATGTGTTTTCCCTGTA
>JAIVJP010000415.1 GCA_020199975.1 Acidobacteriota bacterium | reverse complement strand
TCACGCTGCCCGAAGCGAAAGAAGCGCTCTCCGCCTTGCGTAAGGAGTCATGACGATGCAGACCATGATGCTCGCGACAGGGATCGAGTGCAGCTACCCGAAGGTCGAAGGCGGTAAGCGCCGCGACCAGGGGGTGCAGGTCAAAAGTTAACGATCTGACGAGCGAAATCTTTTATCGATGATCGGTGAGCTTGATAAATGAAAATTCAGTACGAACAACACTGAGCAAGGGTCAAACACATCAGTCGAACATGAGGAACGTGGACTAACTGGCGTAGGTTTTCATCAGAAGGGAGAGGAAAAATGTTTGGGCTGGGGAAACCTAAACAGGTAACTGAAACGGAAGCAGATGGCGAGATAGAGCGCGTCTATCATGAGATCAAGCAGAGCCTCAGGGTGACGGGCGTCAACCTTAACTTTCGCACGTGGGCGGGCTACGAAAAGTTCTTCCCTGTGATGTGGGACGCGATGCGCCCCACAGTCGAGACGCGCGCCTTCGAAGAGGCGGCAGATCAGGTGCGAGCAGAAGCCGCGCGCGCCGCCGAGACTTTAGGCAGACTCGATGCCGCGTCGCAAGTGCAGTTGGGAGAGAGCCAAGCTTACCAGATTAAGGCTGCACTGGATTTGTATCACTACATCAACCCGAAGCTGCTCGTCTTTACTTCCGCCGTGAAGCTGGCCTTAAACGGCGAGCATCAGGCACGCGGCGAGAGCCGGGCGGGAACACTTGAGCTGATCGAACGCGGCGTGCCCGCCCGGATGTACCCGATGGAGATGGTCTCCGCCGATCCTGACGACGAGCGCATCAGCCGTCTCTTCGACGACATCAAGGAGACGCTCTCGCTCTCTTCCATTAACAGTGACTACCGCACGCTCGCGCTCTGGCCCGACTACTTGGAGACTGTTTGGGGAAAGTTAAAACCCGTAACCAAGCGCGAAGAGTACAAGCATTCTTCCGACCGCTTGCGCGAGGCGGCGCGCGATCTCGCGCGAGCGCTACCTCTCCCCATCTCTTTAACGCGCCGGCAGGTGGAAGAACTCGGCGAGGACGCGGACGAGATCATCAAGACAACTGAAAAGTTCGAGCAGCTTCTGCCGTCGTTGGTTATCAACGTCGCGCTCTTTGAACTCGACTGGCGCACGCCCGACGAGGCCGTGAAGTCGCCGTTCCCGGCTGCGACCAGAGGAGGCGGTGAGACCAGGCAAGGAGGTGACCGGTGATGAACTGGAGAGAGTTTCAATCAATGCAGCGCGTCGCCGAGATCGGCGACCGTTTCGTGAGCTACGTCGATGAGGGTGCAGGCGAACCAGTGGTGCTGATTCACGGCATCCCGACGTGGGGCTATCTCTGGCACGGGCTCGTTCCCGTGCTCGCGAAGCAGCACAGAGTCCTCGCGCCCGACCTCCCCGGCTTCGGCTATTCTGACAAGAGCGACCGCTTCGACCGCTCGATTGCGCGGCAGGTCGAGATGATTGACGCGTGGATGGAGAGACTCCAAGTTGAGCGCGCACACGTCGTCGCGCACGATATCGGCGGCGGCGTGGCCCTGCGGTTGGCGACCGGTTTTCCGCAGCGCGTAAAAAAGCTGTGTGTGATGAACACGGTGGCTTACGACTCCTGGCCGATTGAAATGATGCTGCAACTGGGTCACCCGGAGACGCGCCGCAAGCTCTCGGCCTCCACCGCAGTCACGATGCTCAAACAAGCCCTCAAGCAGGGCTTCTCTACGAGCCCGGAGGACGAAGTGCTGGACGGCATACTAGCGCCGTACACGACGGAGGTCGGTAAGCTCTCGCTCGTCCGCGACGCGGCGGCGCTCAACACGAACCTGACGACGGAGATCACGCAGCTTCTCCCGCAGCTCAATGCGCCAACGCTCATCCTCTGGGGCGAGGACGATGTGTTCCAGCTTGTAAAGTACGGCGAGCGACTGGTCCGTGACATACCCGATGCACGACTCATGCGCATTAAGGATGCGCGCCACTTCGTGATGCTCGATCGCCCCGAAGAAGTCGCAGGGCACATCTCGGCATTCCTCGGAGGGCAGTGATGCGGAGGCGGGTGGGGGCCGGGATAATTGCGGGGAGCGCCGCCGGGCTCATCATGGCGGCGGCGATGATGGGCTACATGCACTGGCGGGGCGAGAGCGTCAGGACCAACCCTGACCTGATCGCCGCGATGTGGATGGGGCCTGAGGTGGCCGACGGGAGGCTTACCCTCGCCACGCTCGTCGGCTTCATGACGCACATGGCGACGAGCGCGCTGATGGGCGTGATCGCCGTCCCGTTCATCTACGAGCTGCCGCCGTGGCGCACGATGCTCGCCGCGTTTGCTTACGCGCTCGGCTCTTATCCGGTGGCGTTCGCCACCGTCATGTCGTGGGCCGACCCCGTCATGGTCGAGCGGACGGGACTCGTCCCGATGGCCGCAGCGCACGCACTCTTTGGTATTGTGCTCGGCGCGGTTTACCTGTGGCTCAGGCGGGGACGTGAATGAAGGCCTTCGGGTCGGCTTTCAGACTTGAGAAATGTTTACGAATCAACTGAAGGGAGAATAGAAATGGTCGCGACAATTACGAGGGATGAACTGAAGGGGAAGATCGAGCGCGGGGACAAGTTCCAACTCGTGGAGACTCTGCCGCCCACGGCTTATGCCCACGCGCACTTGCCGGGCGCGATCAATATGCCGCCCGAGAGAGTGACGGAGCTTGCTCCCAACCTCCTGCCCGACAGGGTTGCGGAGATAATTGTGTATTGCAACGATATCGATTGACATGCTTCAGATAACGCCGCCCGTGAATTGGCGGCGATGGGTTATTCAAATGTGCGGGACTATGCAGCAGGTAAAGCGGACTGGGTTGATGCCGGGTTGCAAACCGAGAGCGAGCACAAGCATTAAGCTTCTCTCTCTTGTCCTTTGAAGGTTTGAGAAAGTTGAGCAGCATTGTTCGAACCCAGTAGGGGGAAGCATTTAATACCGGGTAGATTGTGTAAGTCAGATTACAGACGTGACGGCGCACTGCGAATACGGTACGCAGTGGCACAAGATTCTTCCATCCTGAGGACATGAAAATGAGCGCTACTTTAGACGTCGAAAGCGCAGTGAACGAGAGGTATAGTCAGGCGGCGCAGGCGCGTGAGGCC
>JAIVJP010000128.1 GCA_020199975.1 Acidobacteriota bacterium | reverse complement strand
TTCCTGCTCAAGTCCGGCACGCGCGTTGTTGGCTCCGGCTGGGACACGGTCATAGTCGAACCTGCGAAGACCGGCTGGATCGTCTTCCAGTCTTTCAACGACATCCGCGCGCAACCCACGCACGACGGCACCGACTCGGACATCCACATCTCAAACTTGCAGATCAAGGGGGCGAATCCCGGCGTTGACGGCGGCGTGCGCCAGACGGTTTCGCTCGGCAATTGCCACCGCTGCGGGGTCGAGAACCTATGGCTCAACGGGACGGGTGTGATCGGAGTACAGGCCGGCGGCAGTCACTTCGGGGGGAATTACGCAGAGGACGTCACGATCAGGAAAAACTTGTTCACCCGCGTCGCCAGCCAGGCTGTGGCCGTCGTCAACGGCCGCGACGTGAAGATTGACGGCAACACTTTCAAGGATTCGGGGCGCTGTTGCCTGCAAAGCATGACTGCGATTGACCTTGAGCCGAACGACCCGGGGGACATCATCCGCAACATCGAGATCACGAACAACACGATTGACTCGACCAACTCAGGCTTCCTCCACGGCAACGGCATCCTCGTCCAGAACGGCGTGCAGACGAGCGGCTTCGGCCCCGTGCTGGTCAAAGACAACACGGTCATAGGCGGCGGGCTTATCCCAAATAGTGCGGGCTATGTCGCCGCCGGCATCTACATAGCGGCGTTCACTCAGGACGTGAAAGTCATCAACAACACCGTGAGCCGAGTCGCGCACAGCGGCATCCGTCTGGAAAATACGACTCGCAACTACGTCTCCGGCAACAAGCTGATTTCTACCGGCACGGGCGGCATCCTCTCTTTCGAGATCACCAACACAACCGATTCGCAAATCTTCAACAACGTCGTTCTCGTTAACCCAAACTCACCCCTCGGCACTGAAATTATCCAGGAGGCCGGCACCTCCACCCGCAATTCTTATAAGGGGAACTCTAGTAGCAAAGGCTCGCTCGCCCCTAACATCGTCAGCGGGCGACCCTAAAGCACCTGCGTATTGGCTTACGATGACGTTGCCGACTCAACTAATTTGATCAAGCTTGCGATATCGCATGCACTATCACCTTATAGGAATCTGTGGGACGGCGATGGCCGCTTTGGCCGGAATGCTGCAAGCGAGCGGGCATCGCGTCACCGGCTCAGATGAGAATGTCTACCCGCCTATGTCGACGATGCTCGAATCGCTCGGCATTCGGGTGAGTCAAGGCTATAGCCCTGGGCATCTGCGGCCCACTCCCGATTGCGTAATCGTAGGGAATGCGATTCCGCGTGGCAACAGCGAGGTTGAAGAAACGCTGAAACAGAGACTTGTCTATCGCTCGCAGGCGGAAGTGGTTAAAGAAGAGTTTATCCGCGGCCGTCGTTCCCTGGTCGTAGCCGGCACTCACGGCAAGACTACGACCACGAGCATCGCAGCCTGGGTAATGGACCAGGGGGGCCTGGATCCCACCTTTTTAATCGGGGGAGTCGCCCAGAATTTCGGCGTTAGTTTTCGAGTCACTGACAGCGAATATTTCGCGATTGAAGGCGATGAATACGATACTGCGTATTTTGACAAGGGGCCGAAGTTCATGCACTACCTGCCCGAAATCGGAATCGTCAACAACATCGAATTCGACCATGCTGATATCTATCCTGATCTGGCGGCGGTGAAGCTTGCGTTTCGGAGATTCATGAACCTGATTCCCTCCAATGGTTCGCTGATTGCGGGATGGGACAGCGCCGCCGTTCGTGAAGTTGTGGCCTCAATGGGTTCCCGACTCTTTACTGAACTGGAAACATTCGGAACCAGCGAAGATGCGAAATGGCAGATTCGCAACACAAACTATGCCGGCGACATGTCCAGCTTCACAGTGTTTCGCGAGGGGAAGCAGTGGGGCCTGTTTCAGACTCCATTGATTGGCGAGTTTAATTTGCTCAACTGCCTCGCGGTGATTATTGCCGCAGATGCCTGGGGTCTTGCCCGTGATTCAATAGCGGCAGCGCTGGCCAGCTTTAAGAACGTGCGACGCCGCGCCGAAATTCGAGGGAAAGAGCGCGGCATAACTGTAATCGACGATTTCGCACATCATCCCACCGCAGTGCGGGAAACTCTTCGCGCTTTGCGCAACAAGTATCCAAAGCGACGTTTGATCGCGGTCTTTGAGCCTCGTTCGTGGTCCTCGCGACTGGCCGTGTTCCAGGACCAGTATGCGCAGGCCTTCGGGCCTGCCGACTACGTGTTGATTGCAAATGTTTTTGACAGTGGGAAGATTATTGAAAAAGGACGAGCGCTTGATACCGACCAGCTAATTGCGGATATTTCGAAATTCGATAAGCCGGCGTTGGCCTTGCCAGGGGCGGACGAAATAATCGAACAACTACTTCCCGAGCTGCGCCAGGGCGATGTCGTCGCTATCATGTCTAACGGTGGTTTTGGCGGTATTCACGAGAGACTCCTGAGTGCCTTAAAAGCCACGAACTAATCGTCTTTAGCGCGTTTAGTTAATCCCAGCACGGGGCTTGTCCTCAGCTCCTGGCTCTACCACCAGCAAGGGCCGCAGACCCTTCCCACCTTCGCCCTGTTTCGGGGCCATTTTGACGCGCGACGTGAGCACCCGTCGAATCCGCTTAGGCAACAATTTGGCAGTCATTTGGGCCATTGCCTCGATGAGTTCGACCACGTCTCCTCCGCCCTTCCAGTGCTCTCGCACTACCCGCGCGTCGGTACGATCCACAAGCCGCAGGAGGGTGGCAGCAATCAGATAG
Source organism: Acidobacteriota bacterium (assembly GCA_020199975.1). Taxonomy (GTDB): domain Bacteria; phylum Acidobacteriota; class Blastocatellia; order Pyrinomonadales; family Pyrinomonadaceae; genus PSRF01. The sequence continues at coordinate 4,353 of JAIVJP010000128.1, read as the reverse complement.
GCGTCATCAATCTGGCCCACGAAGGGGATCATGTCAGGAATAAGATCCAACGGAATGATTGCGTAAATTACAGCACCCGCAACCAGCGCTTTTTCCGTTGCCGGCACACGAGAATCTGTCATCAGACGTGCACAAAGCAAGATCATGTTGGGAATGAACAGCAAAAGATTCTTCATTCGCCGGCGTGCTTGAAGAGCTGACATCATTTTCTCCCAAACTTAGAAATATTGGTGGCTGGCAAAAACGATTTCAAGTCGGTGTCTAAACTTATCACGACTCTGACTCGACTCAAACAGGCGCTGGCAGTGGGCCGCGACCGCATTGTCGCGGTTAACTTCCCACTCAACGATGGGGCCTAATCATTATGCGGCCTAATGGTGCAACTTGGGACCCGGTCGCTACCGCTCCTCGGTTCTGACGTTGAGTGGACACCACCTTCAATGGGACTGGAGCGCAGATGCTTCACCATCATCGAACACTTGTTCTCTCAAGGCGACTTGGTTAGACTCCCACCTTCGGTTTTCGCTCTAATACGCGTTCATCCGCGTGAATCCGCGGTTAAGGATCTCCGGATCAACTTCATCTTATGGACGTACTCGAACGAATCCGGCAGCGGGCCGCCGGAAATCCGCAACACATTGTCCTGCCCGAAGGTAACGACCCGCGAACGGTGGTAGCGGCTTCTGAATGCTCTCGAAATGGCATTGCGCGAATCACTCTGCTGGGAGATGAGTCCACTATACGCGAGACGGCGCAACGGGAGCGCGCCAATCTCAGTGGCGTTGAAGTGATAGATCACAAGCGCGCGCCTGACTTCGATAAAATGGCGTCCTACTTTCACGAACTGCGGCGCGCTAAAGGCCTGATGGGTGACGAAGCTCGTGCCATGCTGGCAGATCCTCTCTACTACGGAAATCTAATGGTGCGACTCGGCAAAGCTGATGGCTCAGTGGCCGGAGCCACCAACACCACTTCCCACACTGTACGTGCCGCACTTCATTGCATCGGCGTTCGTCCTGGATTCAAGCTGGTATCGAGTTTTTTTCTGATGGCGGTGCGTGACAGTAGCTTCGGACATAATGGCGCTATAATTTTTGCCGACTGCGGCGTGGTCATTGAGCCCACCTCCGCCGAACTCGCCGAGATTGCAGTGACCTCAGCAGATTCCTGCCGCGCGCTACTCGGAACTGAACCACGTGTTGCTATGCGGCCAATTCTTCAAGGACTGGACAAACCGGCCAACGACCTCTCGCGAGGATGCAAGGTGGCCGACATTGTGGATGCTGTGGCCATCACCGCGGTACAGTCCCAGGCACGAAAATTCTCAGCTTGACGATTTAAGGCAACACCCCGGTGCCTCATTCTGCATCAAAGTCTCCGATTTCCCATTCTGTAGGTCAGGCTAGCTGCTTTGAATCCACGAGCGACACTAATTATTCTCCTAGTTTTTGTTTTAGGAACCTCTGTCTTGGCCCAGGCGACGCGCCAACCCTCACCTTCACCATCTCCTACGCTCCCAAACGAGGAACAGGAGCCGGTCAAAGTCTTTACCGAAGAAGTGCGCTTACCCGTCGTCGCTCTCGATCAGTATGGGCACTACGATCCCACGCTCGAGGTTGATGACATACTCGTCCTTGAAGATGGCGTGGCCCAGCAAATTAGGAGTATTCGTCATCTTCCCGCAAACATACTATTGGTTCTGGATACGGGTGGTGAAGTAGGCGGGTTAGGAGGGATGTCAAAACGTACCGGACTGACGCGCGACGTTGCCATCCAACTGCTTAACAATCTTAAAGACGGCACTCTGGTCGCGGTAATGCAATTCAGCAACTCGGTCGAGGTGATTCAGCCGTGGACGAGAGACAAGCAAGCCGTCCTTAAGGTACTCAAAACAAAGCTGTCTTCAGGCAAACGTTCGCGGTTCTCAGATGCGGTAGCCGCGGCGGCCCGGCAACTAGGCGATCGGCCTGAGGGAAGCCGCCACGTTGTGTTCATAACTGACGGTGTCGATACGCCAGGCGGAAAAACTGACCGCGCGGAAGCTATCAAACGACTGACTGCGGCTCGAGCCACAGTTCATATCATTAGTTACACTGTATTCGTGCGGCAAAAGAAGGAAGGCAGGCCGTCTTCCGTTACTGGTGGCCAGTTACCGCCGGCTTCAGATCCCATTACCGCGACCGACGCAACCTTGCCGCCTGGGACAACTCGCAATCCGTCCTTCGGCGTGAGTATAAGATTCGATCCGGCCATGCGACGGCAGCGCAAGGCCTACGAATCAGACATCAAAAAAAGCCAGCAAGTGCTCACGGCTGTAGCCGAAGAAACAGGTGGCCGCATTTTTCTACCCGAGTCGAGCCAGGAAATGATTGCGCAAGTCGCAGAAGCCGCGCGCGCAATCGGCGCGGAATATGTAGTCACTTATCGACCGAAACGATCGCTTACGTCTTCAAGGCAGGGGGAATACCGCCGAATCGAAGTCGCCTCCCGCAGAGTAGGACTGAGTCTGCGTTCCCGACGTGGATACGTCGTGCCGGACCGGAATAAATGAGAGAGAATGTGATTGCGTCAAAGGCATCGGCCACGGCGAAGATGCGAGCGCAAACGTTGTAATCTCGTTAACTCTTAGTAGCGAGCCGAGCGACGCCGCTTGCGAATTCCGTAGGTATAGACTGCGGCACCTCCCCCTCCAACCGCGGCTCCGATAGCCGCACCCTTCCCTCCACCAGCGAGACCCCCAACGATTGCACCAACACCCGCACCCCCTGCGGTCGTTAACTTATCCTGATGCTTCTGCCAAAAGCTTCGACCGTGCTTGTGTCCATCCCCAACGCAAGCGGAATGGGTGTGGGTGACTTTGCTGTGCCGGTGCCTCAATCTCCCACACGTTCTAGCGGACACGGGTACCGCCAAAAGCATTAACATAGTAAACACTAACAAAAGACCAAGTGTCTTCTTCATGGTTCTTCCTTTTCAAGCAAGTTTTGCGGGAGAGAGTATCTCGGATATCGAGGGGAGCTCGCGACTATTCTATTCTTAAATCTAGAGCTCGTCGAGCAGCATGGCCCCGGACGAATCCGCAGAATGGCTTAGTGCCGGACAGCACGCGCCAGGGAGCGCCGTGCAGCATTGCTCCAACTGGCTTTGCACTCGCCGCTTATCCCGTTGGCGTCGAGCGTGGTTTCATCACGCGCAACCACGCGATTAAACGAACCCTCACGACACTGCGCTTCTTTTGGAACAGTTCGCACGGGCCGGAACCAGACGCCACCGGATACAAGGGTTTCTACTATCACTTCCTCGACATGAAGAACGGGCGTCGGACCTTGAATTGCGAACTGTCAATAATCGATTCGACGTTCTTGATCGCGGGAGCACTGACGGCCGCGGCGTATTTCAGTCGCGACAGTGAAGACGAGCGCGAGATTCGCACGCTTGCCGACGCCATCTATCGCCGCGTAGATTGGCAATGGGCGCGAGATCGGAAAGACACGGTAACGCATGGTTGGAGACCTGAAAGCGGATTCATCAAGTATCGTTGGCAGGGCTACAACGAAGCCCTGATTCTGTACATCCTCGCTCTCGCCTCGCCGACGCACCCGTTGCCCGAAAAGAGCTACCAGGCTTGGAGCGAGACTTATAAGTGGAGGAAGCTTTACGGTCACGAGTTTCTCTACGCAGGGCCGCTCTTCGTCCATCAGCTTTCGCACATGTGGATTGACTTTCGGGGCATTCAGGACGAGTACATGCGCCACAAAGCGATCGATTATTTCGAGAACAGCCGCCGCGCTACCTACATTCAGCAACAGTACGCGATTCGCAATCCGCGAGGCTTCAAAGGCTATGGTAAATACATTTGGGGTCTCACCGCGAGCGATGGTCCAGGACCAGCAAGCAAGAAGGTCGGAGGCAAATTGCGCCGATTCTACGATTACGCGGCTCGCGGTGTTCCACACGGGCCCGATGACGGCACCCTGGCTCCGTGGGCCGTGGTCGCCTCACTTCCGTTCGCGCCCGAGATTGTGTTGCCGTCGATCCGCTATTTCGACGAGACGTTCCCTGAGATGACCAGCAAGTACGGATTCAAGTGCAGTTTCAATCCCACGTTTTCCGGAGCTTCAGGCAAGGAATGGATCTCAAAGGGCTACTACGGCCTGGATCAGGGTCCGATAGTTTTGATGATTGAGAACTATAGGTCAGGATTTCTTTGGCGGCTAATGTGCCGCTGTCCTTATATCATCGATGGTCTTCGCCGCGCAGGTTTTTCGGGTGGTTGGCTAGGCGACGTTCAGTAGGTTACATCATATCCGGCCGGATCGGACACCAAAGAGTTGGCCGCGCGAAGACCACCAA
>JAIVJP010000414.1 GCA_020199975.1 Acidobacteriota bacterium | reverse complement strand
GTCGTCGAAAACCTGGACATTAAGCGCCAGCTGTACGAGCGCGTGGAACAACACAGACGACCCGGTTCAATCGTTGCTTCAAATACCAGCGGTATTCCAATCCGCCTCCTGGCCGAAGGTCGCACGGACGATTTCCGCGCCTACTTCCTCGGGGTCCACTTTTTCAACCCGCCGCGTTACTTGCATCTGGTTGAACTGATTCGGACCGAATGGACCAAACCGGAAATTTCGTGCTTCCTGTTTGGCTTTCTCGATCAACGTCTGGGCAAAGGCGTGGTGCCGGCGAAGGACCGTCCTAATTTCATCGCCAATCGCATCGGCACGTTCGGCGCACTACTCACCATCAAGACGATGCTCGACGAGGGCTACTCGATCGAGGAAGTCGACAAATTGACCGGACCCGCCGTGGGACGTCCCAAGACCGCGACTTTCCGAACTTTCGATCTCGTCGGCCTCGATGTCTTTTCCCACGTCATTAAGAACCTTTACGAAGCGCTGCCTGATGACGACGAGCGCGAGATGTTCGTGGCGCCGGAGTTTTTAACCAACATGGTGGCCCGCGGGCTTCTCGGCAATAAGTCTAAGGGTGGCTTTTATAAGAAACAGAAAGGCGAAGGGGACAAACCCGAGATATGGACGTTGGAAACCGCCTCGCTGGAGTACCGGCCATCGCAGAAGGTGAAACTCCCGGCGCTGGAGATGGCGAAGAACATCGAGGAGACGCGGGAACGACTCAAGACTCTGGTTTGGAGCAAGGATCGCTCCGGCGCGTTTCTCTGGAAGACGCTGTCCGGTACGCTGCGTTATGCAGCCGCACGAATTCCGGAAATCGCCGACACGGTTGTTGAAGTTGATCGCGCGATGCGCTGGGGTTTCAACTGGGAGTTGGGGCCGTTTGAAGTTTGGGACGCTATCGGCGTTGAAAAGTCGGTGGCGCGCATGAAGGATGAAGGCCAGACGGTACCGCCGAATGTTGAGGGCATGCTCGCCGCCGGCGCCCGATCGTTTTACTGGAAAGAGAATGGCCAGCAGTTCTATTTTGACTTTGCCTCAGGGCAGTACGTACCCCTCGCTGATTCGCTGGGCGTGATGATCTTGAAGTCTCTGAAAGAACGCAGCGCGGTTATTAAGAAGAATGCGGGGGCGTCATTGATTGATCTCGGCGACGGCGTAGCCTGTCTCGAGTTTCATTCGAAGATGAATGCCATTGGCGGCGACACGCTGCAGATGGTCAAACAGTCCCTCGCGGAGGTGGAAAAGAATTTCGTCGGGCTGGTGGTGGGCAATCAGGGCGCGAACTTCTGCGTGGGCGCAAACCTGATGCTGATGTTGATGGAGGCGCAGGAGGAGAACTGGGAAGAGCTGGACATGATGGCACGCGTCTTTCAGGGCTCCACCATGAGTTTGCGCTATTCGCCGAAGCCGGTGGTTGTGGCGCCTTTCAACATGGTCTTTGGCGGTGGCTGCGAGATGGTGCTGCACGCAGACCGGGTGCGGGCGGCGGCGGAAACTTACATTGGACTGGTGGAAGTTGGGGTGGGGATCATTCCTGCCGGCGGCGGCACGAAAGAGATGCTGGTACGGGTTCTCGATTCGATTCCGAAGAATGTGGATGATGCCGATCCATTCCCGTTTGTGAAGCGGGCGTTTGAGACAATCGCGCTTGCTAAGGTTGCGACTTCTGCGGAAGAAGGTCGCACGTATGGCTTCCTCGGAGCTGACGATGCGATTTCCATGAATGGTGATCGCCTGATTGCCGATGCCAAGAAGGAAGTGCTGGCGTTGGCAGAAACGGGATACGTGCAGCCGCAGCAGCGAACGGACATTCTCGCCTTGGGAATGCCCGCGTTGGCTACGCTGAAACTGGGTATTCACCAGATGAAGCGCGGTGGCTATATTTCAGATCACGATGCCTTGATCGGCGAGAAACTCGCGCGCATTCTTACGGGCGGGGATTTGAACCATCCCACTCGAGTCTCCGAGCAATACCTTCTCGATCTTGAGCGAGAAGCTTTTCTCTCGCTCGTGGGAGAGCGCAAGACTCAGGAGCGGATTGGGCATATGTTGAAGACAAGTAAACCACTCAGAAACTAGGACTAAAACTATGAGAGACGCAGTAATCGTATCAGCAGTTCGCACGGCGGTTGGTAAAGCACCCAAGGGCACGTTGAGAGACACGCGCCCGGATGAAATGGGAGCCGCTGTAATTAAGGAAGCGATGGCCCGCGTTCCCGGCCTGGACATGGCGGAGATTGAAGACGTGATCATGGGTTGCGCCATGCCTGAAGCGGAGCAGGGGATGAATGTGGCTCGCGCGGCGGCGATTCGCGCCGGTCTTCCGGTGGGCACCAGCGCCATGACGATTAATCGCTTCTGCTCTTCCGGGTTGCAGTCGATCGCTATTGCCGCCGATAAGATCCGCACCGGTGGCGCCGAAGTGGCCGTCGCCGGCGGCCTCGAAACGATGTCTATGATCCCGATGGGCGGCCACATCATTCGTCCCAATCCTTTTCTGGTCGAACACTATCCTGACTTCTATCTGAACATGGGGCTGGCAACGGAAAACGTGGCACGCAAGTACAGCGTCACTCGCGAGGAACAGGACGAATTTGCTTTGCGTTCGCATCAGCGCGCTGCGGCGGCGCTGGAGGCCGACAAGTTTAAGGACGAGACTGTGCCCATGACCGTATCGTTCGAAGAACTTGATGAGAAGGGACGAAAGCAACGACGCGAAGTGGTTTTCGACAAAGACGAAGGCGTCAGGCGTGACAGCAGTCTGGAAGCTCTGGGCAAATTGAAGCCGGCATTCCATGTCAAAGGAACCATCACCGCTGGCAATGCTTCCCAAATGTCCGATGGCGCCGCTGCGGCGGTGGTTATGTCTGATGAGCGGGCGAAGACTTTGGGCGTAAAACCGATGGCCCGTTTTGTTGCGTATGCAACTGCCGGCTGTCCGCCTGAGGAGATGGGCATTGGACCGGTGTTCGCTATCCCGAAAGTGCTAAAACTTGCGGGGCTGACACTGGATCAGATTGACGTAATCGAGTTGAATGAAGCTTTTGCCGCACAATCTCTCGCTGTAATCAAAACGCTGGGTCTGGACATTGAGAAAGTAAACGTCAATGGGGGCGCGATTGCCCTGGGCCATCCGCTCGGGTGCAC
>JAIVJP010000413.1 GCA_020199975.1 Acidobacteriota bacterium | reverse complement strand
AAAGTTCATCTTCTAAAGAGTTCTCTACCAAACTGATCCGACGGATTCCGAACAATAAGCGAAGAAGACAATGAACCGTCGCGAGATGCTGACAACTCTCGGTATCTCAGTGGCAGGACTGTCGCTGGGTAAATCGCCGGGGTTCAGAAGCAGGGCTCAAAGCCGCTCTCTGCCTAATGCTGCTCCCAATATTATCTTCATCATGACTGATGATCAGCAGCAGCGCGCGATGAGTGCTTACGGCAATCCCATCCTCAAGACTCCTAATCTTGATCGCATTGGCGCTAAAGGAATTCGCTTTACCGAGATGTTCGTGACCAACTCCCTTTGTGCTCCCAGTCGGGCCTCTTTCCTCACTGGCCTTTATTCTCACACACACGGGGTGACGACAAACGGCGCTACGACGTCCATCTTTCGCGATCAGCCGGGTCTCAAGGATGAGCAAGAGACTTTTGTTCACCTGCTACGTCGCGCTGGTTACCACACGGCTTTGGTTGGCAAGTGGCATCTGCGGTCGTTACCGACAGGGTTTGACCATTGGATTGTCCTTCCAGGTGGCGGCGGTCCTTACATCGATCCCGAAATGATCACCAATGGCACGCGAGTGAAGTTTCGCGGTCATTCGGACGACGTGGTGGGCGATCAGGCTCTAACATTCCTCCAACAAAGGCCCCAAGATCGTCCGTTCTGTTTGCTTTTCAACTTCAAGTCTCCGCATCGCAACTGGGTGCCGGCCACACGGTTTGAGAAAGCTTTTGAGAACATTGAGATCCCAATTCCGCGCTCCTTCGGCGACACTTTCGAAGGTCGGCCACAGGCGCTGCGCAAGACGGAGATGGCAGTTTCCGTCATGCCCGATTTTCGAAACCGGGGAGTGGCGGAAACTCTGCCTCCTGAAGAACGCAAGAGACGAAACTTTCAACAACTGGCCAAGAATTACTATCGCACCATACTTAGCGTGGATGAGAACGTGGGACGCGTACTCGACTATCTTGACAAGAACAACCTGGCGAAGGATACGCTTGTCATCTTCTCTTCAGACAACGGGTTTTTCCTCGGAGAGCATGGCCTCTTCGACAAACGACTAATGTACGAACCTTCGATTCGGGTTCCTTTGCTGGTTCGTCTTCCGTCTCGCTTCAAATCAGGTCGGGTTGATTCGAAGCACATAATTCTGAACATTGACGTGGCTCCCACAATTCTTGAGATTGCGGGTGCGCCGGTGCCCGCTTCGATGCACGGCCGAAGCTTCCTGCCTGTGCTTGAAGGACGTGACATCGCGTGGCGCGATGCCTTCCTGTATGAATATTACGAATACCCGGCCGAACACTGCGCGCAAAAGAATCGTGGGATCAGGACTGACCGCTGGAAACTGATCCATTTTTGGGAACAACCGGAAGAATGGGAACTCTATGATCTTCAAAGCGACCCCGACGAAATGAAGAACCTCTACGGGCAATCAGATCAGGAAGATCGTGTCCGCGAACTGCGCGCTCGGCTGGATGCGCTGAGGCGTGAGACCCACGACGTTGACCCTCCAGGGCCAACCCCCCAGGTTCAGCCGTGCGTTACAGGAGTGTTTGGAGAGGGCCATATGCCATCTGGAAATTGGAGGTGGCGGTGCTAGAATGATCGTGGGCGGTCGCTATTTTGGCAGCCACTGATCGAAAGAAGATTCGTTATGACTAATGAAGAAATGCAAAAGGCGATGGAGTTTATCATTGCGCAGGAGGCCCGCTCATTTACCAAGATCGATGCCTTGGGAGAAAAGGTTGATGCGTTGGCTGATGTCCAGAAGCACGCTGAGGAGAGATGGAAGCGAAGCGAGGAAAGATGGAGCCGAACAGAAGAGAGTATTCGTGCTTTGCTTTCTATCGCCCAAATACATGAACGAGAGATCGAGACCCTGGGTGAGAAAATTGCCGCGGTTAGTGAAAACGGGCGCGCGACGGACGAGCGCCTAAACGTGCTAATCAACACGGTAGAGCGGCAGATAAGTGAGGGCCGCAACGGGAAACCTTGAAACTCATCGGGAGTTTCCGCCATCGCGTCACTATGGAACTAGGTGTTCGTGATGAGGACGGAAAGAAGGAGCTGATGACAAACGAAGAGATGCAGAAAGCGATGGAGTTTATTTTCGAGACTGATGCGCGAACTGCGATCACGCTTGACCGCCTCAGTAAAAAAGTTAATGGCGTACCGGTTGCGCAGGATCGTTCTGAGAAGAGATGGAAGCGAACTGAAGGACGCCTTCGCGCGCTGCCTTCCAGAACCAAAATACAGGAACGAAGAATCGCTGCCCAAAGACGGAGGAGCGTACCTCTGCGCAAGACTGCGGCGGATAGGCGCTTAAAAGCTCTAGCTGAGCTTGTGGAGCGCCAAATCAGTGAAGGTCGCAACGGGAAACCTTGAAACGCGTAGTCCATAAACCCAGTGCTCCTGCACAATGCTCGCATAATCCTACCAGAACGGACGGCCGAGAAGGCCAGCCTGCTAATTCATGACGATCGTATCGCCCGGGTCCTTGAGCCTGCGCCGAGTCAATTGCCGACCTCGGATTCGGTCATTGATCTCTCGGGGCTCACCCTTTTTCCAGGCTTCATCGATGTGCACCTTCACGGGGCTGTGGGCGTCGATACCATGGAAGCGACCGTGGAGGGACTCAATCGGGTCTCCGAATTTCTTGCCAGCCAGGGAGTTACAGCGTGGCTGCCTACACTCGTGCCGGCAGCGCCGGAAGATTATCAAAGTGCGGTACGCGCAATTGAGCAGGTTATGCGTGAGCAAAGCCTGGCTGGGGACGAAGAGCAGGCGGGACGAGGCCGGGGTCCCCAGCGGGGCAGCCCCGCTGGGGTGGAAGCACCCCGTCGGATTGGAAAACATCCGCCGGGGGCCCCCCCACGCCTGCGGTCCCAGCAGCAGGAATCCCGCTCGATTGGGGGTGCGCGCGTAATAGGTGTGCACTACGAGGGCCCGTTTGTGAACAGTGCGCAATGCGGCGCTCTGCGATCCGCTTACTTCAGATCATTCTCGTCCGTCTCCGACCTTGACTCATTAGTAGTTCCAAATGACAAGACCTCAGTGCGAATGATGACTCTCGCGCCGGAGATTGAGGGAGGCCTGAACCTGGTTCAGGAACTTAACAAGCGTGGCTGGGTCGTCTCCATCGGCCATACTCGCGCGGATACTGGTG